>PGZS01000101.1 GCA_002841435.1 Firmicutes bacterium HGW-Firmicutes-3
ACAAACTCATAAAACAATTGAATAAAATAGGTTAGGAGGTTAAAAAATGGCTAACTATAAAATGCAAATGCTGGTTTGCGGTGGTACAGGATGTAAATCTGCCGAAGCAGACGGTATTGTAACGAATCTGGAAAAAGCTATTGTAGCAAACAATCTTAGTGATGAAGTTCAAGTTTTGACAACCGGTTGTTTTGGTTTCTGCGAAAAGGGACCTGTCGTCAAAATATTACCTGATAATACATTTTATGTACAAGTTGTACCGGAAGATGCAGAAGAATTGGTTGCAGAACACTGTTTAAAAGGAAGAAAAGTTGAAAGACTGCTCTATGTCAATCCGGATACAAATGAAATCATTTCTGATTCTAAGGATATGGACTTCTATAAGAAGCAAATGCGTATCGCCCTTAGAAACTGTGGTTTAATTGATCCGGATGTTATTGATGATTATATAGCAAGAGATGGTTATCAAGCGATCGGTAAAGCATTGACAGAGATGACACCGGAAGATGTTATCGATTTAATAAAAGACTCCGGTTTACGTGGCCGTGGGGGTGGCGGTTTTCCTACAGGTCTTAAATGGCAATTTGCAGCAGGTTATGATGCAGACCAAAAATATGTTATCTGTAATGCGGATGAAGGAGATCCAGGTGCCTTTATGGACCGTTCAATTCTTGAAGGTGATCCACATTCAGTTATTGAAGCAATGGCAATATGCGGTTATTCTATAGGCGCTACACAAGGTCGCGTTTATATTCGAGCAGAGTATCCTTTGGCAATCAAACGTCTTGAAAAAGCCATTAGTGATGCAAGAGAATATGGTCTTTTAGGTCAAGATATCATGGGTACCGGCTTTGAATTTGATATTGAACTGACGTATGGTGCAGGTGCCTTCGTATGTGGTGAAGAAACAGCTTTGATTCATTCAATGGAAGGGGAACGTGGAGAGCCAACTACAAAACCACCATTCCCAGCTGAATCCGGTTACTGGGGTAAACCAACCAATGTAAACAACGTTGAAACCTTTGCTAACGTACCGGCCATCCTTTTAAAAGGTGCTGATTGGTATTCCAAAATTGGAACTGAGCGATCAACAGGTACCAAAGTTTTTGCATTAGCAGGTAAAATTAACAATGTCGGACTAATTGAAGTTCCTATGGGCACAACCTTGCGTGAAGTTATTTATGACATTGGTGGTGGCATAAAAGATGGCAAAAAGTTTAAGGCTGTCCAAACGGGTGGACCATCCGGTGGTTGTTTAACGGAAAAAGACTTGGATACGCCAATTGATTTTGATAATCTTATTGCTGCAGGTTCAATGATGGGATCTGGTGGGATGATTGTCATGGATGAAGATGACTGTATGCCAGCTATAGCCAAATTCTATTTAGAATTCACTGTAGAAGAGTCTTGTGGAAAATGTACACCATGTCGTATAGGTACAAAACGTTTACACGAGCTTCTTGAAGTCATTGTAGATGGTAAAGGTGAAATGAAACACATTGATGAATTAAAAAGACTAAGCCGTACTATAAAGAGTGCTTCTTTATGTGGTTTGGGACAAACAGCTCCTAATCCTATTTTATCAACTTTAGATGCATTCTATGACGAGTATTTGGCTCACATTAATGATAAAAAGTGCCCTGCAGGACAATGTACAGCCCTGTTAAGCTATTATATTCTTGAAGATAAGTGTATCGGCTGTACAGCATGTGCCCGAGTATGTCCTGTAAACTGTATTTCTGGTGAAGTTAAGAAATTACATGTTATTGATCAGGAAAAATGTATCAAATGTGGTGCTTGTTACGATACTTGTAAGTTTGCTGCGATTGAAAAACGATAATTGAGAGAAGGAGGCAAAACCAAATGTCAGATATTAGATTAGTCATTGACGGGAAAGAAGTTTTTGTTCCAAAAGGCAGTACCATATTGGATGGTGCCAAAAAACTTGGAATAACGATCCCCACTTTATGTCATTTAGATTTACATGATACAAAAATGGTCAATCAAACGGCATCATGTCGTGTTTGTGTGGTTGAGGTTGAAGGTAGAGGCAATTTAGCACCTTCATGTGCAACACCTGCACTAGACGGAATGGTTGTTCGTACGAATACCATGCGTGTTCTTGAAACAAGAAAAACAGTAACAGAATTGATTCTGTCTGATCATCCAAAAGATTGTTTAACTTGCTCTCAGTCAGGTGATTGCGAATTGCAAGACCTTGCAGAAATGATTGGTATCAGAGAAATAAATATTACTGGTAAAGAAATGTCAACCTATAAGAAGGATTACTCAACCTCCATCATTCGAGACATGGATAAATGTATTATGTGTAGAAGATGTGAAACAATGTGTAATGATGTGCAAGAAGTTGGTGCATTATCAGGAATCAATAGAGGCTTTAATGCTGTTGTTTCCCCTGCTTTTGAGTTGCCGTTAACAGAAACTGTGTGTACCCACTGTGGTCAGTGTGTAGCGGTGTGTCCTGTAGGCGCGTTGTCAGAAAACGATCATACATGGAAAGTTGTTGAAGCGCTAGCAAATCCTGAAAAAACCGTTATCGTTCAAGTAGCACCAGCAGTTAGAGTTGCTCTTGGCGAAGAATTTGGTCATGAACCTGGAACAATAGTTACAGGTAAGATGGTAACAGCGCTTAAGCAAATCGGATTTGATCAGGTATTTGATACAGACTTTGCAGCAGACTTAACCATTATGGAAGAAGGTACAGAGCTTCTTGGACGTCTTGGACGTTTTCTAGCAGGCGAAAAAGATGTTCCACTTCCAATATTAACATCCTGCTGTCCTGCATGGGTTAACTTTGTTGAAAGTCAGTTCCCGGATTTAATTGATATTCCATCTTCGGCAAAATCACCTCAACAAATGTTTGGTGCAGTAGCAAAATCCTATTATGCAGATATCCTAAAGATTGATCGTAAGGATTTGGTGGTCGTATCCGTAATGCCTTGTTTAGCTAAAAAATATGAAGCTGATAGAGTTGAATTTAGTGTGGATGGTAATCCTGATGTGGATCTTGTTATCTCAACCAGAGAGCTTGCACATTTAATTGAACAAGTTAACATTAATCTTGATGAACTTCAAGATTCAGAATTTGATAAGCCACTGGGTGTTTCAACAGGTGCTGCAGTCATCTTTGGTTCTACGGGTGGTGTTATTGAAGCAGCACTAAGAACAGCTTATGAAGTTCATGTTAAAAAACCTTTACCAAAGATTGATTTTGAGCAATTAAGAGGCTTTGAAGGTGTTCGTGCTGCTGAAGTTGATTTTGATGGTTTGAAGCTTAATATTGGTATTGCTCACGGACTAGGTAATGCTAAAGCGTTACTGACTGAAATACGTAATGGTAACCCTAGAAACTTCCACGCCATAGAAGTTATGGCTTGTCCTGGCGGTTGTATTGGTGGTGGTGGACAACCTTACCATCATGGTGATTCATCCATTATCAAAAAACGTATGGATGCTATTTATAAGATTGATAAAGACATGCCAATCAGAAAATCACATGAAAATGTAGCAGTAATGGAGTTATATGATAAATATCTTGGAGAGCCAATGTCACATAAGGCTCATGACTTATTACATACCCATTATAGCCAAAAAGATAAGGCATAATATTTTAGGTTATGTTTAGAAAGAAGTAGTAGCCATGGATGCAAATCCACGGTTACTACTTTTTTTGATATTATTTCAATTGTCCTATGAAAACCCTTCCGTGGATTAGCTACAACGGCCTCTTGTTCCTACATCCATGTAGGAAAAGTCGGCGGCTACATCCATGTAACCTGGCTTATGTAGCTAACACCACTCCAGGAACTTCATAGTCGGTGTTGGCTTACTATGGTATTATCGTATCGTATCCTTATCCTATGAAAACCCATCCCTGTGCCTTAAGGTTATGCACAGTATTATAAATTGAGGATTAGAGAAGTTTTACGAGGATATGAAAATACGAGGCAAGGCTTTCAAAGTCGTGTAGGAATAAGAAGTCATAAAGTCAATATGTAATGTTCAAATATTGATATATCTATAACATATGGTCTATTAGTATGTTGACATAATATAGTAATCGAAAAGGCATTATCCACACAAAAAACTTAAAAAATCCTTGAAAAATGGGGTTGTACACAGAGTTGGACACACTATCCACAAGTAAATGCAGTTAAAATAATAATATAAACCAGGTTATCCACAGGAGCGTTCAATAAGGTCACACAATTTTCTGACATTTCTTAAACAGGAAAATACTAAAAAAAGAGGTTTCAAAAGAAGGATATGCGCATTAAATATAGAATACTAATATTATAGCAAAAGCTATAATTTTGTAAAAACACGTTATCGTGTTTGAAAGGAGTTGTTCGTATGCGTTATACAATAAGTGGTAAAAATATCGAGATCACCAACGCATTAAGAGAAGTGGCAACTAATAAACTCAGTAAGTTGGAAAAGTACTTTTCAGAAGACACCGAAGTACAAGTTACCTTGAGTGTTTTAAAGAAAAATCATATAATTGAAGTCACCTTGCCATTAAAAGGCACCATTATTAGAGCCGAAGAAGAAGCTGAAAATATGTATGCAGCTATAGATCTTGTTATAGATGTGTTAGAGCGACAATTGCTTAGGCACAAGAAAAAATTAATAAACCGTCACCGCCATCATGGAACTTTTAGAACGGCCTTCGCGCAGGCTGATTATGAAGATGATGAAGGTATGGCTATCGTTAAAAGTAAAAAATTCCCTATAAAACCAATGGATGCTGAAGAAGCATGTATGGAAATGGAACTTTTAGGACATAGCTTTTTTGTATTTAGAGATCGAGATACAGAGGAACTTGCAGTGGTTTATAAAAGAAAAGATGGACAATTTGGTTTAATATCACCAGAATAGAAGAGCCAAAAATCTTCCGGTTACTCCGGAAGATTTTTTTAATACTTTTTTTAAAACTATAAGGTAGGATAAGCACTTACATGGTAAAGCTGAATTAATCGACACAATAGGTTGAATAACCTAAGGGTTAATGGTAAAATTGTGTAATGTAATAATGGTTAAAGAGTCAAAACTAAGTTTCACTAAATTCACATATGGGTGTATGTGAAAGTTCAACGGTATAGTTTTGACGCCTTAACTGATAATACAATGATAAAGATATAAAAATAATAAAGTATAAATAGTCTTGGAAGGTGAAAAAATGTCACTAATTAGAAGAATTTTTAAAACACATAGTGAAAGAGAATTAAAGAGAATTATGCCCCTTGTGGATCAAATTGATAATTTGGACGCAACATATGCACGTATGTCAGACGATGAGTTAAAAGAAATGACCACAATTCTAAAGAACCGATTGGATCATGGAGAAACCCTAGATGATATCTTACCCGAGGCCTTTGCTACAGTGCGAGAAGTCGGACACAGAACATTAGGACTAAAAGCTTTTAGAACTCAAATTATCGGAGGTATTATTTTTCATCAAGGTCGCATTGGTGAGATGAAAACTGGTGAAGGAAAAACCTTGGCAGCAACCCTACCGGCTTACTTAAATGCCTTATCCGGTAAAGGTGTTCATGTTGTTACAGTAAATGATTACCTAGCGGCACGTGACGCTGAAGAAATGGGTAGAATATTTAATTTCTTAGGTTTGACAGTTGGTGTGCTTATTAATGGAATTACCAATGAAGAAAGACATGCGGCTTATCAAGCTGACATTACCTACGGGACGAACAATGAGTTTGGATTTGATTACTTAAGAGACAATATGGTCATTTATAAAAAAGACATGGTTCAAAGAGAATTGAACTATGCCATCATTGATGAAGTAGACTCCATACTAGTTGATGAAGCGAGAACACCATTAATCATATCAGGAAGTAGTAGTAAATCGACTCATCTTTATCAGCAAGCTAATATGCTGTCAAAAAGGTTGAGAAAAGGTGAAATCATAGGTGAAGTCTCAAAACTAAGTGCTATACTTAATGAAGAAGTTGAAGAAACCGGTGATTTTGTACTAGACGAAAAGGAAAAAAATGTTACCTTAACGGCAGAAGGGGTCAAAAAAGTTGAAGCCTATTTTCAAATTGAAAATCTTTCTGATCCGGATAATATGGAGATTTTACACCATATTAACTTGGCGCTTAGAGCCAATTATACAATGTTTAAGGATAAGAACTATGTTATAAAAGAAGGCGAAATCGTGATTGTAGATGAGTTTACAGGTCGATTAATGCCTGGGAGAAGGTATTCAAACGGACTGCATCAAGCCATAGAAGCCAAAGAAGAAGTTGATGTTAGACGTGAAAGTAAGACTTTAGCAACCATAACCTTTCAAAACTATTTTAATCGATATAAAAAAAGAGCCGGTATGACAGGTACTGCATTAACAGAAGAAGAGGAATTTAGAGAAATATATGGTATGGACGTTATCGTCATCCCTACTAATCGACCAATCGTACGTATAGACCATGCTGATGAAGTGTATAGATCCCATGAGGAAAAAATCAGGGCTATCGTAAGTGACGTAAAGGCTTCCTATGAGAAGGGTCAACCCGTACTTGTAGGTACGGTTACCATTGATTCATCGGAAGAATTGAGCCGTGAATTAAAGAAGGTAGGCATAAGACATAACGTTCTGAACGCTAAGTTTCATGAGCGTGAGGCAGAGATTGTAGCAAATGCCGGACAATTTGAAGCGATTACCATTGCAACCAACATGGCTGGCCGTGGTACGGATATTAAGTTGGGTCAGGGTGTTATAGAAGTAGGTGGTCTTAAGATCATCGGTACGGAGCGTCATGAATCAAGACGAATCGATAATCAGTTAAGGGGTCGTTCAGGACGTCAAGGAGATCCGGGTGAGTCCAAGTTCTATCTATCTTTGGATGATGATCTTATGCGTCTTTTTGGTTCCGACCGGTTTAAGAGTACCATCAGTCGACTTGGATTGCCGGAAGGTGAGCCAATAGCTGCAGGTATCTTATCCAATGCCATTGAAAATGCACAAAAAAAAGTTGAAGGCAATAACTTTGGAATAAGAAAGCATTTACTTGATTATGATCAAGTCATGAATGAGCAAAGAGAAATCATCTATGAGGAACGAAGTAAAGTACTAGATGGTCAGAACATGAGAGACGTTATTATGAATATGATAGCGGACAACATCAAAAGGATTGTCAATGGGTTTTCTAACGGTATGGACCATCCGGACGAATGGGATCTGCCAGGCATGATTGAGCAAATGCATAATATCATACCCATACACCATGTTCAGATGACAGATGATGAAAAAGATGGTATGAACCGTGAAAAATTCATTGAATTTATTACAAATAAAGCCTATGAACTGTATAAAACAAAAGAAGATGAATTTGAAGATGTTGAAATATTAAGAGAAGCGGAACGGGTTGTTTTGCTAAGGTCCATTGACCAGAAGTGGATGGATCATATTGATAGCATGGATCAGATGCGTCAAGGTATTGGACTTAGGGCTTATGGACAGAGAGATCCTTTGGTAGAGTATAAATTTGTCGGCTTTGAGATGTTTGATGATATGATTGAAAGCATTCAAGAGAGTACCGTCAGAGCGATGTATTCTATTAGAGCTAAAGTTAAGATTGAACGTGAGCAGGTCGCTAAGATCACAGGTACCAATAAAGGTGAAAGCTCGAAGCCGGCACCTATTAAAAGAGCTGAAAAGAAAGTTGGACGCAACGAACCTTGTCCATGTGGAAGCGGTAAGAAGTATAAACAATGTCATGGTAAATAAGTTGAGTAATTAAGATTAATACTAGAAGTTAAAAAAAAGTAAAGAGGTGTTAGAATGATCGAGTTAGATCAAATACGACAACAATTAAAAGGGTATGAAAATAAACTAGAAGAACTGAGGGCTTCTCTTTGACATCCCTGGCGCAGAAAATAAATTACAAGAGCTAGAAGCACAATCAGGTGAAGAAGACTTCTGGAATCACCCTGAGACATCACAGGAAGTCCTAAAGACCATTAAAGCTCTTCATGATAAGGTGGATGACTTTAAGAAAATATTGCAAGACCATGAAGAACTTGATATACTTATAGATATGGCACAGGAAGAAGCGGATGAGGATCTCTTAAGTGAGATAAAGGTGTTGGTGACCGGTTTTATCACCAATTATGATGCTATGGTTATAGCAACCTTATTAAAGGGCCCTTATGACAACAACAATGCGATTATATCTCTTCATGCAGGTGCAGGTGGCACGGAATCTTGTGATTGGGTTGAAATGCTCTATAGAATGTATATGAGATGGTCCAATCAAAAGAACTATAGTCTGGATGTGATTGACTATCTTGAAGGCGATGAGGTCGGCATAAAATCTATTACCTTCGAGGTTAACGGTGAAAATGCTTATGGCTATCTAAAGGCTGAAAAAGGCGTTCATAGGCTGGTTAGAATATCACCTTTTGACAGTTCGGGGAGACGTCACACAACTTTTGCCTCCTGTGATGTCATGCCGGATATTGAAGAGGACATAGATGTGGAAATCAATTCGGAGGACATTAGGATTGACACATTTAGAGCAAGTGGTGCAGGTGGCCAACATGTCAATAAGACGGACTCAGCCATTAGGATTACCCACATGCCGACAGGTATTGTCGTACAGTGCCAAAATGAAAGATCACAACATAAGAATAAAGATAAAGCTTTAAAGATGTTAAAGATTAAGCTTTTTGAAGTGGAAAGACAAAGGCAACTTGAAAAAATGACGGATATTCGTGGCGAAACCAAGGAAATAGGGTGGGGCAGTCAAATAAGATCTTATGTTATGCATCCTTATAATATGGTTAAAGACCATCGTACCAATCAAGAAACCGGTAATGTCGGTGCGGTGATGGATGGACAGCTGGATGATTTTATAAATGCATATTTGAAGTGGATGGCAGTGCAAACCATTTAACTAAGGAGGAAAGCTTATGGCAACGT
>PGZS01000316.1 GCA_002841435.1 Firmicutes bacterium HGW-Firmicutes-3
TTGAATGGTTTAGATATGGTAATGCAAAATCTTTCGACTTCCTTACCACAACTTAATGCACTTCCAGAGCCCTATGTTATCTTTTTTACAGAACAAACCATTATTCAAGTCATAGCACATATACTTACTGTATTGGCTTTATTCTACGTACTCGGAAGACTTCTTTTTAAACCTGTAAGAAATGTTTTAGAAAAAAGAAAAGAAGAGATTGCCGGTGAATATAAGCGCATAGATGAAGATACTGAAGCTTTGGCAGCCCTTAAGACGGATTATGAGAGTAAGCTCCTAAACATCCATCAAGAGGCAGAAAAAATTCTTGCTCATGCAAGAAAAAGAGCGATAGAACGTGAAGATGAGATTATAAAAGAGGCAAAAGATGAGGCAGATCGATTAATAAAGAGAGCCCACCTTGACATTGAGCGTGAAAAAGAACAGAGCAAAGACGAAATGCGTCGTGAGATTATCGGAGTTGCAACTGTAATGGCAAGCAAATTTGTTGCAGCGTCCATCAACGATGATTTAAAGAATCAACTTGTAGATGAAACTCTAGCAAGTATTGGAGAGTCCTCATGGTTGAGTTAGTAGCTAAGCGATATGGTTCAGCAATCTTTCAGCTTGCCGAAGAAAAAGATGCTGTAGATGATTTGCAAAAAGATATCCTGTTAATCCAAGAAAGCTTTTTAAATAAGGATTTGATTGAATTCCTCAGCCATCCCAAGGTCGCTATGTCTGATAAGGTCAAAATGCTTGAAGATACATTGACAGATAGGATTGGCCAAGATCTATTAGGTCTTTTGATTCTAATCTTGAAAAAGAACAGACAACAATACATCTATGCTATTTTGAAGGAAGTTCTTGAAATGATAGACACCTATCAAGGTAAAGTGAAGGCTTATATTGAGTCTGTAGATGAATTGAGTGTTGAGAAGAAAAAGCAGATTATCGATCAATTGGAAAAGTCAACGGACAAAAAGATCATTCCGGAATATAGAATTGACAAAACCCTTATTGGTGGCTTGTTCATTCGAATTGGTGATCGTGTTATTGATAACAGCATCAAAGGACATATACATACAATGTCCAAAAAGTTGTTAGAGACAAAAATTAATTTTTCGTAGAAAGGCGGTGTGACCTCGGTATGAATTTGAAACCAGAAGAAATCAGCTCAGTGATCAAAGAGCAGATTAA
>PGZS01000317.1 GCA_002841435.1 Firmicutes bacterium HGW-Firmicutes-3
CGTTAAAATTTGCAAGATTTATATCAATTATACCATTATCAAAAAAAATAATTTAGGTTATAATTAAAAGGATTTTGAAAATATTAAACTAGAAATTCCAGGTGTGATCATTTAGACAAAGCCAGGTCGACAAAACATGACGGTGGTATTCAATTTACACCTTTAAGGGAGTGGAACTTAAATTATGAAACATAGCATTGTAAGATCCATCGAAGGATTATATGAAGATCGAACCCTGGAGCTCGTGCGAATTGCTATTCGAAAAGGGTTTAAGCCAATTGATATCTTCAATTGGCTGCAAACTGGAATGGAGCGGGTCGGTAAATTATACGAAACCAGTGATTATTTTATTGCCGATTTGATTTTTGCCGGGATCATTTTTCAGGAAGTGATGGAACTCGAAGAACTAAAAGAAATTACCAAAGTAACTCCAAAAAATAAAATAGGCAGATTACTGCTTTTTTCTGTTTTCGGTGATTGTCATGATATCGGTAAAAATATTTTTGGCTCATTTGCCAGAACCGCCGGATTCGAACTCATTGATTTAGGGACGGATGTTTCCATTTATCAGGTGGTTGAAGCAATTGAGACGGTCAAGCCGGATATCATCGGCATGAGTGGTATGCAGCAGGAAACCATCTATGAAATGCGGGCGGTGGTCTGCGAATTAGTTAACCGGGGAATCCGGGATGATTACCGGGTGATTATTGGCGGTGCTGTCATTGATGAAAAAGCAGCACAGATTGTGGGGGCAGATTTTGCCACGAAAGATGTGATGACCGGTGTCGAAAAATGCAAATTATGGATGATCGAAAAAACCGGGAAAAAAAATAATGATAAATAGACCAAGGTGGTAGAAAAATGGGATCCCCCGAATATTTAAAAATAGTTGATGCAATAAAAAATAGAATAACCAGTGAAGAAATTAAACCGGGTGATGCCATACAGTCAGAAAACCTTCTCTGCGAAGAATTTAATGTCAGTCGAATGACAGTCAGAAAAGGTTTGGCAGTTCTTGTCAATGAAGGTTACATTTACTCCATTCCAGGCAAAGGCAACTATGTCTGTGAGCCTAATTTGGATTCCTACACGCTTCATTTTGATGAAATGATGACAACTGAAAAAAAAGGTGAAGAAATCCGGCTGATTGAGGTCAATGTCGTGAAACCCAGCTATGAGGT
>PGZS01000318.1 GCA_002841435.1 Firmicutes bacterium HGW-Firmicutes-3
ATATCTCACCTTCAAAATTATTACATATCTCTATCTTCATATTCTGATCTTCATACTTACAACTAACTCTTATTTTTTTATTTGCTTCATCATCTAGCTTATTGCAAGCATTGATTGCATTCTCTAAAGCATTTGATAAAATGATACACACATCTATTGAGTTAATATCACTTTCCATTGGTATGATCGCATCCACATCTATGTCAATATGGTTATTCTTGGCTTTAGTGACATAAGTCGATAGAATTAGATTCACACTTGTATTTTCACAATATTGTTTTATCTGTATGGCATCAACGGCTTTATTGATTTGGGCGATATAAGTCAACGCTTCTTCAGTATGATTTTCTGAAATATTAGCGCTTATATATTGTAAATGATGTCGTAAGTCGTGGCGATAGATAGCACCTTGCTCCTGTGCCGCCTTATAGTCCTCAATCTGGATTGAGATGTTGTCTATCTGCATTTGCAGTACCTTTTGCTCTGTTTGCAAGCTAAAACTTTTATCCATTTCAATAAAATAAGCAATTATAAATGTATAAAACACAAAATTGAACCCCACACTAAATAATCCAACGACTAACATATTAGAATTGTAGAGTGCATCTGTATAAACAGTTGTAGCATATGTTATGCAATAGGATAGGGCTGGCACCACCGTTAAAAGGGTGATATGTGTCCTTGAATAGCTCAATACTCGATTGACATAGGGCTTAAGAAATCGATAAGTTATAATCAATAATATAACAGATACCATAATCTTGGTTAAGACGAGCACATATGGATCATCATTAAAAAACGAAGCCACTACCTCACCAAACCACCTTCTTGGTGCGGTGAAAATATACGAAATAAATAAAACAAATAGAACCACATTCATTCTTTTTTTAAAGAAGTACCAGAAAAATATGATGACCGGCATATGAATTATAAGTGGGTAAAGTTTTTCTATAAATTCTGAATCAAAAGCAAAATAAAGCACATATTTTAAAGCGCCACTAAAGAAAATATACAAAGAGATTAAGAATACACTCTTCCTATTTACTTTAATATCAAGAAAAAACATCATAAGCAATACACCGTAAACAAGTACAGTTAGATAATCCAACATACCTAACATACTTTTTCACCTCCTAGTAATAATTCGTATTCGGCGTTTAAGAAACATGTGAATAACAAATTCAACCATCGTCCTAAAGGCGTTATATACCTATATTAACACATAATCCGCTTCCTTTGGCAGATATTTATTCCGAACATGCTTATAAGATTGCCTAAAAACTTAAAGTCTTCAAAGTGTTGGTGGATAGGAAAAGTGTTCCTTTCGATGCATATAACATTTCCGGAGACAATTACTTTAAACTGCGTGATTTAGCTTTTGTTTTAAAAATAGCCCAAAGAAGTTTTCTGTAGCCTGGGATAGAGAAAATATTGCCATTGCCTTAGAAACTGGTAAGTCTCATACCGCAGTCGGTGGTGAAATGGCAACGAAAGGCACTGCAGCTGGAACACGGCATATGGGTATGGACGGTTAACTGTGAATCAGAGATTAAAGAAGCACTTCAATTTAACATAGATGGTATTATCACAGCAAATGCAGAACTTATTCGAGAGGTCTTGGCTTAAATGTGCCTATAAAAGAAGACCAATTTTCTGATGATACAGGCTTATGATTTGTAAAATATAATTATAGAGGGAGAAAAGTGATGGATAGC
>PGZS01000319.1 GCA_002841435.1 Firmicutes bacterium HGW-Firmicutes-3
TATCAATCATATGGTGACCAATGATTTGACAACGCTTGAAAATGGTCAAGCCATGTATGCACCGATGTGTTATGAAGATGGTGGGACAGTAGATGACATACTTGTTTATCAACATGCACCTGACGATTTGCTCTTGGTTGTTAATGCCGGGAATAAGGATAAAGATTATAAATGGATTGAAAGTCATTTACTGCCTGGTGTTGATCTAAAGGATATCACAGATGATTTATGTCAATTGGCGGTTCAAGGACCAAAATCTGTTGAATTCATTATGACTTTAACCGATGCGCCTTTAGATACGGTGAAATACTACCACTTTATGGATCAGGTGGTTCTTGCAGATATACCTATGTTAATCTCTAGAACCGGTTACACAGGTGAAGATGGGTTTGAGCTATACTTTGACAAAAAATATGCTCAGACTATCTGGACATTATTATTAGACAAAGGTGCGTCCTATGGCATTAAACCATGTGGTTTGGGTGCTAGAGATACATTAAGATTTGAAGCCGGTATGCCTTTGTATGGAAACGAGTTATCTGAAACCATTAATCCATTAGAAGCCGGATTAGGTTATTTTGTCAAACTAGACAGGGATGATTTCATTGGTAAATCAAGTCTAGAACAGTATAAGACCCAACCAAAGCGAAAACTGGTTGGTTTTGAATTAATGGAGAAAGGAATTGCCAGACATGGAACGGATGTCATAAGCCCTGAAGGAGATATAATAGGTACTGTCACTACCGGTTATATTTCTCCAACACTTGGAAAATCAATTGGATTGGCTTTGATACCTTATGCCTATGACAATAACAGTATCGTTGTACAGATCAGAAAGAACCGCATTGAAGCTAAAATTATAAACAAAAGATTTTTGAAACAATAACGAATCAATGGCTTACTAAAATTTGGAACAAGATTCAATAGATCATCATAAATTTGAGGAGGTTTTTTATGAAAATAGTTAAAGGATTATATTATTCGAAGGATCATGAATGGATTAAGATTGAAGGTGACCGTGGTTATATCGGTATAACCGACTACGCTCAAGAAGCCATGGGAGATATTGTCTTTATTGAATTACCGGATGTGGATGAAAGCTTCGCAGCAGAAGATAACTTTGCGGTTGTTGAATCCGTAAAAGCCGCAGCTGACATTTACCTG
>PGZS01000102.1 GCA_002841435.1 Firmicutes bacterium HGW-Firmicutes-3
ACACCGGAAGGTATATCCACGCTGATGACATAGGCTTTAGCTCGATTCATTCTTCCTATTACTTCTAGATAACCATCCGAAACGACCCGATTGCAACCTGTTCCAAAAATAGCATCCACAATCACATCACAGCTTAGAAAAAGTTGGTCTAACTTTTTTTCACTACAAACTTCATACCAAAAAAGTCCTGTTTCAATATGAGCTAAGCTATCATACATGATTTTTGCATCATTTTTAAGATGCAAGGGATTGCCAACACCTAAAACAGTTACCTTATCACCTCTCTGAATCAAGTTTCTGGCAATGGCAAAGCCATCCCCACCGTTGTTACCAACGCCACACACCACCAAAATAGATTGACTATGCTTTGGGACCATTTCACATACAGCTATAGCCGCGTGTTCCATTAACACCACACCCGGAATGGCATAATCTTTGATTGCTTTTTGATCCATCATTATCATTTGTTTGCTTTTAGCTATAATCATGCTTCTCTCCCAGCACAACAACGGAAACCATTGACTTCGTATGTGAAACCGTTATATGCCATTTATCTATCCCCATTTGATTTTCAATATCTTTTGCATTTCCATAAAGATTGATATAAGGCCTTCCAAGCTCATCTCTTAGAATTTCTACATCCTTTAAGTTAAAGTCTCGAATTCCTGTACCAAAAACCTTAGCCACTGCTTCTTTTGCAGAGAAATTGGCGGCGATGGTAGATGGGTTCATTTTTCTATCTCGAAACAATTCAAGCTCTTCACTCGTAAAATATCTTGTTATAAAATTCGGCCTAGATACAGCTTTTTGTATTCTCTCTATTTCGATGATATCATTACCTATACCAACAATCATTCTCCACCTCCGAAGTAATGAGCATCCAATTGCTCAATAACCTCTAAACCGGCTATATCATGCATAAAGGCATAAAGTTTTGTATTCTCTTCTTCTAAATCTTCTTTTTTACCAACGAGCTCTTTGACTTTTTCATGTAAAGTCTGGATTTCTGATTCAAGTCGCCTTTTCTTTTCTTTATGATGAATCATGCGCTCATAGAATATAATCATGCTTTCCTTAAGCAACACCTGATTCACCTTTTCTATTTCATGAGGCAATTCAAGTTTTCTCTTTTCATAGTTATCAAACTTGGCATTAATCTCTTGAATATGCTTTTGCTTTTTTTTAAGTTCCTTTGTGCCTTCAGCTTTTTGATCATCAAAAGCATCCGTCATGCCCTCGATAATCTCGTCCATCATTTTCTTCTTTAAGGCTTTATAAGCTTTATATTCCGTATTGACTTTACCCTGTTCTTTCATCAATTTATTCAATTGAATTTCCAGCTGTTTAATTTTATAAGGTTTTTTCCCGGTAAATAAGCTATGCCAATTCTGATCAAGTATGACAATGTGTCCGGATTTCTTAATCTCTATATGGGGTTTTTTTTCCATCATAACAACTCCTAACATCGCACTTGAGGACTCGGTAAAATTATAGTTAAAGGGTCAAAACTAAGTTTCACTAAATTCACATATATTGTATGCGAAAGTTCAACCATATAGCTTTCACACCTTAACCAATTATGTCATTAAAAAAGATAGAAAAAATTCCAAGCCAATCTTTCATCGGCTTCAAACCATTTTCTACCTCTTATTATAACTTGACCAACTATTAAATATGTTACAAGTATATTACAATTCAATCTTTTTAATCACTATCTTTAATACGATAAGATAATGTCATCAGACTTTCAGATAGATGCACATTTTCAACAACCACATCATAATTGTTAATTTGCAAATCAACAGGTGCAAAATTCCAAATCCCTCTAATACCCCATTCACATAGGTCATTGGCAATTCCAGGTGCCTTTGTTTTTGGGACGGTTAATACGGCAATATCAATGTTATTTTCTACGACAAAGTCTTTAAGTTGATCCATGTCTTGTACATCCATACCACGAACCGATATACCAACCAATCTTGGATTGACATCAAAAAGTCCCTTTACAACAAAACCACGCTTTTCAAAATCCGTATAATTGGCTAAAGCCTGCCCAAGATTACCGGATCCTATGATAATCACACTATAGTGATTCTCTAAACCTAAAATCTTTGCAATCTCTTTGTATAAGTGACTAACATTATAACCATAACCCTGTTGACCGAAACCACCAAAATTATTTAAGTCCTGTCTGATTTGAGAAGCTGTAACACCCATACGGTGACTTAATTCATTTGAAGAGATTCGAACAATATCGTTCTCAAGTAGCTCTCCAAGATATCTATAGTATCTAGGTAACCTCTTTATAACTGCAGTCGATATTTTCTTATCTGACATATTGTTGCCCCCATTCTTCATTATTAACTCTATTATAGCTATTTGTTAAATAACTGTCAATTCTAATTGATATATTGTTTATTTTGTACTTAGCTTTCCTTTTGCTTTTAAATGATTCTAATTAATGGTATGATAATGTCGAAACACAGATAGAGAAAGGATACCATTATGATATTAAGTTGTAAAAATATTTCTAAAGCATTTATCGTAGATACCTTACTGAAGGATGTTAATTTCATTATCAATGAAGGCGAAAAAGTAGCACTAATCGGAATTAATGGTGCCGGTAAAACCACGCTTTTTAGAATCATTACCGGTGAATTGTTAGCTGATTCCGGTTCTGTCTTTAAGGCCTCTGGCAAAACATTCGGCTATTTAAAACAAAATGCCTTATCCGATTCAACCCAGACCCTCTATAGATATGTTTATAATGCTAATGAGCAATTGGTCCATATAAAAAATGAACTTACCGATTTAGAAGAAAAAATCCATCTTCATGAAGGTGATCTGGATATATTGGATAGACTCAACGAAGATTACGCCAAGCTACGCCATCTTTTTGAATCGATTGATGGTTATCAGTATGAAAGCTTCATCAAAGGTGTCTTAAAAGGTCTTGGTTTCTCCCAAGATGACTATAATCTTGAAGTCGCCAAGCTCTCCGGTGGACAAAAGACAAGACTTGCCCTTGCAAGAGAACTCATATTAAACCCAGACTGTCTTATGCTAGATGAACCTACCAACCACTTGGATATGGATGCCATTCGTTGGCTAGAAGGTTTTTTACAGTCTTATAAAGGCACACTGTTTATCATCTCCCATGATCGATTTTTTCTAGATCAAATTGTAAACAAAACCATAGAAATCGAAATGGGAGAAGCCATTGTATATCAAGGTAACTTCTCTGATTTCATGACAAAGAAGGCCCATATAAAAGAGGTTCAGATCAAACACTATGATCAACAGCAAAAGACCATCAAGCAACAAGAAGATGTTATTAAGCAGTTACGATCATTTAACAGGGAGAAGTCTATTAAACGCGCTGAAAGTCGTGAGAAATTACTGGAAAAAGTTGAACGCTTAGACCGCCCCGTGGAAGTACAGGCCGATATGCATCTTCAATTAAAGCCTCGTTATGAAAGTGGGCATGATGTGATGAAAGTCATTGACTTATGCAAATCTTTTGATCATCTTGAACTCTTAGATCATATCCAATTTGAAATAAAAAAAGGTGAGCACATTGCGCTCATTGGTGATAATGGCTCAGGTAAATCGACCTTATTTAAAATCATCAACAAAGTTATGCAAGCCGATTCCGGTCAGATTCAACTGGGTGCAAAAGTTAAAATAGGATACTATGATCAGGAGCATCAATTATTAAACACAGATAATACTTTGATTGAAGAAATATCCGATGCCTACCCTACATTGACACAAGGGGAAATACGTAATATCTTAGCTTCCTATCTCTTTAAAAGTGATGATGTTTTCAAACAAGTTTCAAAGCTAAGTGGTGGTGAAAAAGGACGTTTGACCTTAGTAAAACTGATGTTGAGTGAAGCAAATTTTCTTATATTGGACGAGCCTACCAACCATTTAGATTTGATTTCTAAGAGCATTCTAGAAAATGCATTAATAGGTTATCAAGGTACGCTGTTATTTATATCTCACGATCGCTATTTTGTCAATCGCGTCGCCCATAAAGTCATGCATTTGTCAGATAAAAACATCAAAACTTACTTAGGTAATTATGATGAATTCTTAAGACAACATGATGTAAAAGCTTCTGAAGAAACAACAGCACTTTCTGAGACAACAACCGAAAATAAATCCAACTGGTTAGACGATAAAGCCAAAAAAACCGAAAGGCGAAGATTGGAAAACCTCCTTGAAAAGGCTGAGTTGGATATTCACAGCCACGAAGAGCAAATAGAGAACATACATCAGCAGCTCTGTCTAGAAGCCGTATATACAGACCATGAAGCGGCTACTAGGCTCACTGAAGAGAAGTCAGTTCTTGAAGGATCCCTTGAAAAACTTTATGAGGAATGGACCCATCTTCATGATGCTCTGGAAGAAATGGACGCGTAAGGTTGTTGATCTAGGTTGTCGTTCTAGTTGTACTCTACACTATTAATCTTGGCTGTAATCGTAGATGTGATATTTAATAGGCTTAAATTCATTTGCCCTAAGTAAAGCGCTTGAGCAGCCAATAATACTAGAAACAGCCAACATCGACTATGAAGTTCCAGCAGTGGTGTTAGCTACAAGGCTCATAAGAAAGTAACCACAAGCATCATGTCAGTCTTCAAGACATGATGCTATAATGAAAACTTTCTTATGAAATTTGCAAGTCTGCATGGATGTAGGAACAAGAGGCCGTTGTAGGTAATCCACAGATGGGTTTTCATAGGACTAGTCGAAATAGACCAAAAAAGTAGCAACCTTAGATTTCACTCTATGGTTACTACTTTTTTAATATTACTGATTATGATCCATATCTAAAATCTGAGCAATCTTTTTTTCAATAACATTTTGGGATGTGTTCTCAATATGTCTGTTGGTCAGCTCACTGGCCGTCTTACCATTACCGGTCTTAAGTGCCTCTACAATGGCTTTGTGCTCTTTTATTGAAGCCTTTGCCCGATCTACAGAAGACAATGATACTTTCCTAACCCGCTGTACATAGTGATGAAAATCGGATAAAACATGCTTCATGATTTTGCTATTTGAAGCTTCGTAAAGGATTTCGTGGAATTTATTATCCAGTTCGTATAATTGATCAATATGACCTTTTTCGAGATGAAATTCTGATAAATATACAACTTCCTCTAAACTGTCAATCTGACTGGGTGTAATGTTCTCTGACGCCCATTTAGCACATAAACCTTCAATCATGGAGCGAATGGCATAAATATCTTGAATGTCTTTTGCATTGATGCCTGTTACAATCGCACCTTTGTTCGGTATAATCGTCACCAAACCTTCAAGTTCCAACTGTCTTAGAGCTTCTCTAACCGGTGTTCGGCTAACGCCCAGTTCAATGGCGACTTGCAATTCCTTAATGGCCTCTTTATGCTTATAAGCTCCTTTTAAGATATCTTCTCGAATCTTATGGAAAACACGACCCCTTAGTGAATATTTATCATTAACTTCATCTTGAAGATTATAGCTGTCCAATACGTGCCTCCAAAAAATATTCTATTCTTATAATTTCTCTATGGTTTCCATGAGATAATTTGCAAAATCTGCATTGGTTGCACCTGTATCTCTACCTGTCATCACCAATTTCTTTTCTGTTTGACCACAAATCTCAAGTGCTTTAAAAAGTTTATCTGCTTCCTTCGTGTATCCGATATGGCTAAGTAACATAGCACCCCCACGTACAACACTGGATGGGTCAGCATAAATATCTCTACCTTCATCAACCATTCTAGGTGCAGAGCCATGGATTGCCTCGAACATGGCATATCTCTTGCCAATATTAGCTGATCCTGCTGTACCCACGCCACCTTGGAATTCAGCAGCTTCATCTGTTAGAATATCACCATATAAGTTTGGGAGCACCATAACTTGAAATTGTGTTCTTCTATTCTTATCAATGAGCTTCGCCGTCATGATATCGATGTACCAGTCATCCATTTCGATGCCTGGATAGTCTTTAGCAACTTCCTTACAAATATTAAGAAACTTACCATCTGTAGTCTTGATAACATTTGCTTTTGTTACACAAGTTACACGTGTTTTTCCATTCTTTTTAGCGAAATCAAATGCTGAACGAGCAATTCTTTCAGCGCCTTGAGTTGTAATAACTGTGAAATCAAAAGCAATATCTTCATCAATGTTAATACCTTGACTTCCAAGTACATAAGCGCCTTCCGTATTTTCTCTGAAAAATGTCCAGTCAATGCCTTCTTCTAAGACTTTAACCGGTCTTACATTAGCAAAAAGATCCAGTTCTTTACGCATCGCTACATTTGCACTTTCAATGTTTGGCCATGGATCGCCTTCTCTTGGTGTCGTTGTTGGTCCTTTAAGGATGACATGACATTTTTTAAGTTCTGTCAACACGTCATCAGGAATGGCTTTGTTAACCTCTGCTCTTTTCTCGATGGTTAAACCTTCAATCACTCTAAACTCAACTTTGCCTTTTTCAACTTCATCAGCAAGTAAAAATTCAAGCACACGCTGAGATTGAGCGGTAATAGCCGGACCAATACCATCACCACCGACGACACCTATTATGATCTTATCTAAGCTCGTGTAATCAATGAAGTCACCTTGTTCCTTCATTTTAAAAACTCTAGCTTTCTGATCGTTGACAAGTGTCTCAAAATGTTTCAAATAATCCATTTTATTACCTCCATTTGATGCCATAATTGGTTAGATTTGTCGTATTAAAACGACCGCCTTTATTATAACATTATTTCACAAAAGAAATATTCATTTCTTTTGATTTATCACCTATGATTCTAATCAACTCTTCTTCCGCAATAGCTACTTCTCGACCTTCATCGTATTCCTGATCCACCCATGACTTTACAGCCAATACCAATGGATGTTGTTTATCCAGCATCTTTTTGCCTGTTAAACCATAATAAGCGTTAATCCAATGAGCCACACCGGATATACCTGAGGTTTTTGTTACCGCCACAATCACCGGCCTATTTAGAAACTTTTCCGTATCAAAAATATTATAGATTTCTTCATTCTTCAGCAAGCCATCAGCATGAATACCTGCTCTTGTCACATTAAAGTTCTTGCCGACAAACGGTGTTCTAGAAGGCATATCAAAGCCTAGTTCTTTAGTAAAGTATTCTCCAATCTCCGTAATAATTCTGGTATCCATACCATCTAGTATGCCACGTAATTGAGCATATTCAAAGACCATGGCTTCAATAGGCGTATTGCCTGTTCTCTCACCAATGCCAAACATCGTTGCATTAACACCAGAACAACCATAAAGCCAAGCCGTTGAAGCGTTCTGTACTGCCCTATAAAAATCATTATGACCATGCCATTCCAGCAGGCCCGATGGTACACCGGCATGATGATGAAGACCGTAAATGATGCCCTGAACACTTCTTGGCATAACAACACCGGGAAAACTAATACCATAGCCCATGGTATCGCATGCTCTTATTTTAATGGGCATCTTGGTTTCTTCCATTAATTTCATAAGTTCATTAACAAAAGGCACTACAAATCCATAAAAATCCGCTCTGGTAATATCCTCCAGATGACATCTTGGGCTAATTCCTATTTCTATACACGACTTAACAATGCCCAAGTAATGATCAACGGCCTCGCGTCTTGTCATTTTTAGCTTATAAAATATATGATAATCGGAGCAGCTTACCAAAACGCCAGTTTCTTTGATACCTATGGCTTTTACCAATTCAAAATCCTGCTTAGAAGCTCGTATCCAACTTGTCACTTCCGGAAACGTGTAGCCCCGTTCAAGACACTTATAAACTGCATCTCGGTCCTTCTTACTATATAAAAAGAACTCACTTTGTCTAATTAAACCCTTTTCCCCACCTAATTGATGAAGGTAATCATAGATTCTGACAATCTCATCTGTTTTAAAAGGTTCCCTTGACTGTTGACCATCTCTAAAGGTTGTATCCGTAATCCAGATTTCCTCGGGCATATTAATTGGAACATGGCGATGATTAAACGCAATCTTTGGCACTTCATCATATGGAAAAAGATTTCTATACAAATTAGGTTCAGTAACATCCTGTAAAGGATAAGTGAATTCAGTTCTTTCAAGCAAATTGGTTTTTTTACTGTATTCAATCATATATATCTCCAACTCATACTTGGTCAGCCTTATGGTAGATACACGCCTATGCAGATTAACTAATAAATATGCAACTTTAGTATTATTGTATACAATCATACAGTTTTTGTCAAGTTGACATTTGATTGAATTCCTCATTTTAATGAAATGAATAGACAAAATTAACTGATATTTTCAAAAAATCCTTTTGATTTATTTTTATTTTTCCACATTATCCACACATTATGCACACTATTGCCAATTAATTATCTTTATGTATATAATATGTAAATATTCTGTTAAGAAATCATGAAGTCCGCAAGAAAAGAAGCTTTGCTTCGTTATGAGCTCTGCTCATATTTCTGAACGGTTCGACAGGAAAGTTCCTTGACGTATTCTGCCACGCTTTTAGGCCAAATACTAAAGTATGACTTTCCTTGAGAACAAAAAAAGGTCCCTAAGCTTTTTTCCACTGAACCGCTCCCCGTCAAGTAGACAATTGAAAAAATATAAACTTTTTCATCCAGCAGGACAACATCTGCTGGATTTTTTATGCTGCTTGTATATAAA
>PGZS01000103.1 GCA_002841435.1 Firmicutes bacterium HGW-Firmicutes-3
CATTGACAACTTCTTTCTTAAATTCGCAACTGTATTTTGCCATAAAAAACCGACCTCCAATTGTTAGATTTTTAGGTCTAACTTTTGGGGGTCGGTACACATCTCAACCGCCTCTTTTATAACCGCATTACCACGTTCTTTTTTTAATTGCTGGTTAAAAAGGTTTAGAAAGACACCTAGAAATCTTCTGTATAGAAAACCAAAAAATAGGCCAATAATAAGGCCAAACAGAATGTTATAAATATTAAAAAAATCCATCGGGTTGGCTAAGGCACATACACCGATACCCATAAAGCAAATCCTACGAATCCATGTTTTTAAACCACTGCTTTTATAAGCCATCATCTCCATTAATGTCACCCCCCCCTAAAATCTACCCAGTAAGGACCAAGAAAGTAAAACAATTACGCCAACCAAAGACGAAACTGGAATGCTCAATTTATGGTTACCACCTGTAAGTTCACGTATGGTGTACATCATAGGTCCAATAGCCCAAAGCACACCGGTGACGCCAAAAGCAACCGAGGTGTTCCAACCAAACACTATAGAAAAGACAATACCAATCAGTCCATAAATAAGTGCACCACTGTAGCTAAGACAAAAGGCCGATATCGTTTCTAGCATCGTTGTCTTTGCCTTAGATACTTTTAGTACCAACCAAATTACAACTGCAAAAGAGGGAATTGCCAACATCCCATACAGCAAGCCAAGAACCAAACAGAAAAGAACAAACCAGAAGCCTTTTTGACCGGTCTTATAAAGATCCAAGCCGGTCTGGATGAAAAATAATCCAAAAGCCAGGGCTGAGACCCCTATAGAAAAATACCACTTTGTTCCTTTTAATGCATTCCTTAATACCCCTGCCGGATTCATCATCATACCAAAAATGGTACGAAAGAGTGAAGCATTTTTGGTTTCCATCTCTTTCCCTCCTCATAAACTATTTTAATAACGGGCAGCCACACCTAAAGCATGTATCATTTTTTATATCATTTAGACTTGCGCAAGCATTACAAAAAATAATCGTATCCTGGGATTTATCAAATTTCTCATAGGTATTAAGTCCACCGTGATGCCTAATTCTATCATTTACATTATAGTAATTGTACAAAGTAGGATCATCCGCCGACAAAATATGATGGGTTTTACCACGTTCATCTCGTATCGATATATCATACTGAGTATAAGTAACCCAGTAATAATCATTCTCACCCGAATTTTGTCTTCTTCGCTTTTTCTCTATGGTCTTATTCACCACTGTACCATCCCATGTCTTACTTTTTTTCTTCCCTACCACTTGGAATATTGCGATTAATAGAAACATGCTACCAATTCCAAACCCAATCATCATAGCTTCCGGATTATCCATCTCACTGCTGGTTTCACCATAATAGGTAAAGGCCACTACGGCAATCACGGCTGCAATTATGGCAAAGATCATCGCATATCGATTGCTGTTCTTCAAGTACTTTTGAAAGGCAGGATCATGTATCTTTGAGGAAAAACCAATCATTCTAAATTCTTGTTTGCTTCCGCATTTATTACAATACCCGGCCTCATCTGGTAATGTCGAACCACAGCTTTGACAGTACATAAGCATCACGCTCCTATTATTTTATACTATTATTATAATCACTTTTTCTGATTATGTCATCATTTCGTCATATTTTTTTCACATTTTATATAAGTTATTAACGCATACCCGAATAATATGTTTTGAAAAGTCTTAAACGCCTTAAATGCTTTAGTTTTAGGATCCTCATATATTAAATTTTGACTAATTCCACATAAATATGATTCTTTTTTCGTGAATATTTGATATAATACTCTTGGTGTAAGGAGGCATATACTATGAAACAAGAAAAGAAAGTACCATCAAAAGCATCTGGTCAATTAAGTGCCAGAGAGAAACTCAAACTAAAAAAAGAAAAAAAAGCAAATAAAACAAGTAAGAAAGTTTTGATTAGAAATATATTTCTAGGCATGCTGATACTTGGTGTTATTGGATTAGTTGTCGTCGTAATTATGGTTGCTTCTATCTTAAAAGATGCGCCTGAATTAAATTATGATGATCTGGTTCCAACGGGCTATACATCCTTCATAAGAGATCAAAACGGAACTGTCATTCAAGAGCTTTCCACAGGTGAATCCAATCGTATATATGTAGAAATCGACGAGATTCCCACACATGTAAAAGATGCATTTATAGCTATTGAAGACCAACGCTTTTATGAACATAACGGTATCGACCTTAGAGGTATCTTTAGAGCTGTTTTCGTCAACCTAAAAGAACGTAACTTAAGTGAAGGTGCCAGTACCATCACCCAACAAGTCATTAAAAACAACCTCTTAACTTTCGAAAAAACCTTTAATCGAAAAATAATTGAGCAACACTTGGCCCTAAAAGTTGAAAAAGTCATCGATAAAGATAAAATTCTTGAACTCTATCTAAATACTGTAGGGCTTGGTCGAGGTACCAATGGTGTTCAGGCTGCGGCCAATCGATACTTTGCCAAAGATGTTTCTGAATTAAGCATTGCAGAAGCTGCCGTCATCGCCGGCATCACCCAAAGACCTAATGCCTATGAACCCGTAGCTCAACCGGAAAGCAACCGAATTCGTCAGGAAATTGTTCTTAATTATATGAACGAACAAGGGATGATTACAGATGCAGAGCTTCAGACTGCCCTTGATGAAAAAGTTTATGATTCAATTCAAGTCACCCATCAAGTATTTCTTGAGCAATCGGACTTTTCCTATTTTGTGGATGAAGTCATACGCCGTGTTGCCGCTGACCTTGGAGCAGAAAAGGGCTATACCAATACCCAGGCCATTAATCTTGTATACAGAGGCGGTCTTGATATCTATACCACTCAAGATATGACGATGCAAGGCATTATGGACCAGTCTTTTGCTGACGAGGAAACCTTCCCTCCCTTTGAAGACGACTATAATGTCATGCTCATGTATTCTGTTTCCGTTCAGACAGCAGACGGTGTGAAGCATTACTACGATGAGACCCTTTTCCAATCAGACGAAGAGGCTTATGCCCATATGGATCTTTTAAAAGACACTTGGGTTACAGGCACTGATACCATGATTGCAGATAAATCATTGCTCATACCACAACCTCAGGCAGCCATGGTGGTCATCGATTACTATACCGGTCATGTCAAAGCTATGACCGGTGGTCGCGGTGAAAAAATAGGAAATCAAACCTTAAACCGTGCAACCATGTCCTTAAGACAACCGGGTTCCACTTTCAAAATCCTTGCAGCTTATCTACCCGCCCTTGATACGGCCGGCATGACACTCGCTACTGTTTTTGACGATGTTCCTTATTCTGTAAAGCTTGGTGATGGATCTACCTATTCCCCAAAAAACTGGTATGAAAGGGCAACCTTTAATTACTGGGGCTTATCTACCCTACGGCAAGGTATCGAATGGTCCATGAATATCGTTACCTTAAAGACCATGAATGAAGTAGGTGTCCAGATTGGATTTGACTATCTGAAAAACCTCGGCTTTACTTCACTCGTGGAAAATGAAACAATTAATAACCAAGTCTATTCAGATAAAAATATTGTATTACCTCTAGGTGGTATAACAAAAGGTGTCTCACTCCTTGAACTAACAGCAGCTTATGGTGCCATTGCTAACAAAGGTAATTATGTTGAACCGACATTTTATACTAAAGTATTGAGCCATGACGGTACGCTGCTTTTACTAAATGAGCCCGAAACCCATTCAGCCATGAAAGAGACGACAGCCTTCCTTCTGACCAATGCTATGGAAGATGTTGTTAAAACCGGAACGGGTAAAACGACAAGACTAAGCAATATGCCTGTTGCAGGAAAAACCGGTACCACCAGTGACTCCAAGGACTTAGCATATATAGGTTATACGCCTTATTATGTAGCCGGTATATGGCTTGGTCATGATACACCTGAAAGAATGGCCCATAATAAAAGCTACCAACAAATTCTGTGGCAAAGCGTTATGGCACAGATTCATGAAAACCTTGAGACAAGAAAATTTGATATACCGGATGGTATTATCACCAAAAATATTTGCACCATTTCGGGGAAACTAGCTGTTCCTGGCTTATGTGATTCTGATCCTCGGGGCAGTAGAGTTAAAACTGAATATTTCGCAATTGGTACTGAACCCAAGGAAACATGTGATGTTCACATTAAAGTCACCCTTTGTAGTGTATCCGGACTAATGCCGAATGAATATTGCCCTGAAGATGTATTGGTTGATAAGGTATATACACAAAGACTTATTCCTTTTGCTCCTGAAGAATGGGACCCGGTCAACCGACCAAGAATCAGAGACTATGCTTATGAGTTCCCTATTACAATGATTGAAGAATACTGTAATATTCATGGCCCATCTCAACCAAACGGTGACAATCCGTTTGATGAAGATGAGGATGATAATAACAATGGGAACAATGGAAATGGAAATGGAAACGGGAACGGGAATCGTGATGATGACAATGACAATGACGATGATGACGACAATACTGCAAGTACTTTCATAGACATTGATTTGCCTATTGCATTCGATTAATTAATCAAGTTAAGTAAATGAGTCAAACAAAAGAGACACCTATTAATCCTCAATGATTAATAGGTGTCTCTTTATATGTTGTTAATAAAGTATCTCCTGTTTAAGTCTTGCCAGTCTTTTCCCATTGACAATCTTAAAAGTTTCAAGGGTGGCACATATCTTATCAACAAGAATCACCACGTATGTCTCTTTATATTTAGGCGGTAAGATGGTCAAGGGCCACATATGTTTAATAATAATATCGTGTTCCATATTACTAATCTTAAAATATTTTTTTGCATTGGTCAGTGAGGATGCCGGATGGGTAAAACCATGTAACCCTTCTCTCACATCCGGTATATGCCAATCATATAAATAAAAGTCATGTAACAAGGCACCTCTCGCAACTGATCGATAATCCATCTTCATCTTTTTACAGATTATAAAACTCCAGTAAGAAACAAAAAGACTATGGGCCAATGTATCCACATCGTGATGGGCGATAAAACCTTCCATAGATTTTACTTTCTCATGTTCAATCATATCCTTAACACAGCTTCGGTATATACGAATAAGCTTTGACTTCTTTGTCATATCATTTAATTCCCTTTTAATTTCCTTTATTTTTCTTTCTATCTCTAACATCCTTGAGTAGTGCTTTATACTTGATGGATTTCATATCCGGGAAAGCATTGTAGAGCCTGCTTTTGGAAAATCGATTAGAAAGATTTTCATAATGTTCTAGAACACTTTTGAACTCAAACTTAGTCTTAATGTTTAATCTCATATCTTCGTCTATGAGTTCATTTATAATGTTCTTGACCGGATGATTCGGGATGAATTCGTGAACTTGCAATTCTTTAAGCTGTTCTTGTATACGTTTAAGTGTTTGTCCTGCTTCATCGGTTTTCTTTTCAACTCGATCAGTAAGTTCATCTTTTAATCGACTCATCTCCATAACCAAATTACTTCTGATTTGTACATACTGTTTTGCAATATTATCCATCTCAAGCAATAGTTTTCTGAAATCAATCAACGTTCTGACCGTAGATGTGCTGTCAATTATGAAAAACGCCATGAGCACTAGTAATAAAGGGTTTCCGATATTCCTTGGAATACCCTCTACCAGATTAGCTATCCTTATATGGACAATCTGTAGTAATAGTGTTCCTGCCAGTCCCCAAATCAAGGTGAAATCTAAACAGATATAGCCTCTAAGGTTGAATCTCCTGTCAGAATAATCCCACCATCTGGTACGAAATAAATAACTCATAAAGGCGCCTGTGAAAAGCTCAAGACCAGTTGTGACCACCGTCACCATAATGAACAACATCCACCACGTGGGTGCCTGACCACCTAAAAACATAGTGCTTAATCTATGAATGGAAAGATAAATGGTAACGACACCAACACCATAGATCGGACAGATTGGCCCATACAAAAAACCTCTGTTTACAAATTTTCCATGTTTTACAAAAGCATAAATAACCTCAACCAGCCAGCCCAGAAACCCATAGATAAAAAAATAGAAGGCCAAATTGTATAGATTATTGGTATGATTTAACACCGTATATCACCTCTTGTTTCCTTTGCTATTGAAGATGTATGGCCTTTTCTACATGGATATATAACTCTTCCAATGTAATTTGATGGTCATAGATATAACTGGCCAAATCTAAACCGATATACCTCAAATGCCATGGTTCATAATCATACCCGGTAATCGGCGTCTTATCTTTGCCGTATCTAACAATAAAACCATATAAATGTGCATTTTCTTTTACCCAAATACCTTCTTCAGTTTCGCCAAAGGCATAAATCAAATTAAACCCTGCTGACTCACTGGTAATATCCATTGCCAATCCGCTTTGATGTTCACTGTGACCCGGTCTTGCACTTACTTTGTCTGTTGCTTCAACACCCCGTGTGCTTACATTGTTATTATATATGTCTCTTTGCCTATTATAAGAGCGATAACCGGATAGGGCAAATAACTGAACAGATGCCGCATCCGCCGCATCAAACATAGCCTCAAGAGATGACGCAGCTACATCCCTTAGATTTCTTTTTTCATCCGGACCCGTAAATGTGAAGCGTATCTCAGGTTCACGTAAATCAACCGGAATATAGCTCATCGGTAACTGATTTAGTTTGTTAACTAATGCAAATAGATGATCCGGTTCTGTCACTTTGCCAATCTGTTTTAATGTATGGTTATACGGATTGGTTTTTAAGTGTTTAATCAGATCTGACAATCGTGGATCCGTTATATCCACATCTAGATGTTTATCTGATAAATCAACGATTAAATCATGATAGCCCACTATATCAGACTCCACTATTTCTTGACTAGAAGACTTCGACTCTGAATTCTCATTTTTCTCTGTGTCATCTGTTGCGTCCTCCAAAGCACCTTCTATATCTAGGTATTCTGTGTCACCCTGATAGTCATCTTCATTCACTTCTTCTGTAGCACCGGTCTGATCATCAACCGGCGCTTTTAATATAATTCTTGTACCACATCCTGTCATAATAATCAGCAGGATTAAACTGATAAGCCATATTTTATTCATAGTGCCTCCATGTTGATTTGCTTTATTTCAAGTTATAGTTTTGACGCCTTAACCAGGTATTAAACGTGCTGTAAAGTGTCTAAGTACCTTGGGCTCATACTCAAATGTCAAACCTGTTAACTCATCGGCCTTTCTATAAGTCGCTATAACTGCATCTGCTACCACATCCATATGTCTGTTGGTGTAGGTACGTCTAGGTATGGTTAAGCGCATAAACTCAAACGGTGACTCAAGTTGCTCATCTGTATCCGGATCTCTTCCTAAGAGAAAGGATCCAATTTCTACGGCCCTAATACCCGCAATGAGATAAACCTCATTACAGACAGCTTGCGCCGGAAAACCTTCATATGGTATATGAGGACATATTTTTTTACAGTCGACAAAGACCGCATGACCACCTGTCGGATACTGAATCGGAACACCTGCAGCTCTTAACTGATCACCTAAATAAGCGACTTGTGATATACGATAAGCCAGGTATTCATAGTCCGTTCCTTCTTCAAGGCCTACAGCTAGAGCTTCCATATCTCTTCCGGATAAACCACCATATGTTGGAAAACCTTCAAGGGGTACGCATAAAGATCTTGCTTTTGTATAGAGTTCTTCATCTTCGTAAATACCAATGAGACCGCCCATGTTGACAAGACCGTCCTTCTTAGCACTCATCATAAATCCATCTGATAGAGCAAACATCTCTTTACATATTTCTTTTATGCTCTTGTCCTGATAACCTTCTTCTCTCATCTTAATAAAATATGCATTTTCTGCATACCTAGCTGCATCTAACATCACACTAATACCATATGAATCTGCTATCTCTTTAACTTTTTTAATGTTCTTCATCGATACCGGTTGGCCACCTGCTGAATTACATGTTACCGTAACAATGATGAGTGCCACCTGATCTGCACCTTTTTCCTCTATGGTTGCTTTTAGCAACGCTATATCAAAATTCCCTTTGAAATCATCATATGTATCTGTATCAAATGCCTTTGCATCTATGACATTAATAGCCCTAGCGCCAGCCAGTTCTACATGTGCCTTGGTCGTGTCAAAATGCATATTGCTAATAACATAATCACCCGGGTTCTTAACGAAGATAGGGAGCATAATCTGCTCAGCGCCTCTTCCTTGGTGGGTTGGTATGATGTACTTGCATCCAGTAATTTTTTTTGCTACCGTCTCCAACCGATAAAAGCTTCGACTACCGGCGTAAGACTCATCCCCCATCATCATTGCGGACCACTGATGATCACTCATAGCGCCTGTTCCGCTATCTGTTAGTAAATCAATGTACACATCCTCAGCTCTTAGTGAAAATGGGTTATAACCTGCCTCTTTCAATCTAATGTTTCTATCTGCCTCAGATATTAGGTGTATAGGTTCCACCATTTTAATTTTAAAAGGTTCTGCTGTTCTGATTTTCATTTTTGTATCCTCCTTAGTTTATGAGATTGCTCTCTTTAGAAAATAAGAAAGGATTTTTTTAAAACATGCTCGTCACTTTAGATGTCATCTTGATGTTATACGATACTAATGGGATGTTATCATTTTGCCCTAAAAAAGTCAAACCCTAAATAGGTATATCACGCTGATATATCTATTTATAATTTGACTTTTATCTGAGTATTGCCTAATAATTTATTTGTTTCACCCATATATTCATGGATTCTATGTTACCCGCTATTTGAGTATTGTTCCACAATGTGCCACCATAATGATACCCCAAACTGCTAAAGGTTACATTCATCGGTAAAGACTGACTTCTTGCTATCGTATAATGGGTTGAGATGCCTTCCTCTACCATAGCTTTTTCCATGATTATTAATAAAGCTTTTGCCAGTTTATGCCCACGGTATGCTGGTAATACAGCAAAATCTGTCATCTCGACGTTTTTCTCTTTATAATTTATTTCACATGTGCTAAGCCCAATAAGGCGTTCTTGATCAAATACACCAAAATATTGACAATGCTCAATCATCGTACCCTTAATATAATTAGGGTCATATATAGGGAAAGGATAGGATTTAAAGACTTCTTCATATACCTTAATCATTTGTCCGATATCCGCTTCACCTAAACGTCTGAAAGTGTAACTTGGCCACTTGAAATCATCCAAATTCATCTTTTTTTCTTTTGCTTGATCAATCGTGTCTAGAATTCTCGCCTTTTCACGAACCCCTCTTCGATCCGGTTTTAGGTATTTGGCCATAAAATGACAGGCGTTTGTATCCTTATAATAGCCTTCAATCTCGCCTTCTTTTGTAAAACCTGCATCTCGAAATAGAACCCTATCTAGTTCTCGTGCTTTAACAATAATCTTACCATAGTCCTTTTCTTTGCCTAGTTTTCGTACATAATCCAGCATCATTTCTGCTTCTGATGAGACGTAGGACATGACATAGATACGATCACTATAAGTACCATGATGGATGGTGAATCCATCCTTTATATCAATGTTATCTATCATATTTAAAGCCTCCTATACTTTGATTTCTTCCGGTATCAAAGTCATAACATCTGTATAATCCGATAGAAGTTGTTCGATGCCAGTAGCTTCATAGGGATCATCCAAACTGGTTTTCATGTGTAAGTCACATGCTGCGCAGTCTAGATCACAGTCCCTATGACCGTAAGCTCTTGGTTCTGTATAAGTGGTGATGACACCTTCATAATTTCTCAAAATAACCTTGTTGGTTGACCATGAAATAAGATAGTTGGGCATAACAGGAATCTTACCGCCACCACCAGGTGCATCAATGACATAGGTGGGTATAGCAAACCCACTTGTATGGCCTCGTAAGCTTTCCATAATCTCAATCCCTCTACCTACACTGGTTCGAAAATGCTCAAGTCCTTCTGATAAGTCACATTGGTATAAATAATAGGGTCTTATTCGATTGGCTACCAGTTTACGAACCAATGCTTTCATGACTTGAGGACAATCATTAATATCTGAGAGCAATACAGATTGATTCCCTATAGGTATTCCGGCTTCAACGAGTTTATCGATAGCTCTTATTGAATCTTTTGTTAGTTCTTTTGGATGGTTATAATGAGTGTTAATCCATAAGTTCTTATGTTTTTTAAGTATATTTACCAATGCTTCTGTGATTCTAAAAGGTAATACAACCGGTGTTCGGGTTCCTATTCGAATGACTTCAACATGTTTTATATTTGCTAGTCTTTCTAGTAAACTTTCTATGAGTGCATCCGGAAGTAGAAATGGATCTCCCCCTGAGAGCAGTACATCTCTGACTTCTTCATGTGCTTCTATATATGCGATACCACTTTCATAATCTTGAAGTGATGGACAGTAATCTATATCACCGACTTTTCTTTTCCTCGTGCAATGACGACAATACATAGCACATCGATTGCTTATATGAAAAAGGACGCGGTCAGGATAACGATGCGTTATACCTTCTACAGGGCTGTCTTTATCCTCCCCTAGTGGATCTTCAATATCGGATGCGCATATATCCAGTTCTCGAACATCCGGAAAAGCCTGTCTAAATACCGGATCGTTAATAAAGTCATTTTGGTCAATAAGTGAGAAATAATAAGGTGTAATAGAAAGCGGAAAAATATCAACGGTTTTTTCAAGCTTATCCCTGTAGTCTTCTCCAAATTCTTGGCTAAAATCTGTTTTTAACAGCTTTTCAACTTCTTCTATGGATGTAATAGCATGTTTGAGTTGCCATTTCCAGTCATACCAGTTTTCTCTTGAACTTTGGTTTTTTAGTGCCTTCATATGTTTTCTCCTTCGTTTCCATACGTTTTTTTAAAAAAAAGTACTCTAACTCTATTAATAGAGTTAGAGTACTTAAACTTCGCCTACGCTCGTTTTATACCATATATTATAGTATAGGTCATGACCCTTTGATCCTAACCAAGTCCCAGTTCTAATTATAATTTTTCAAGCACGCTTTCACTTAATAACACACTAACTTCAACCCACATATGGCTAGCACACCCTATACGTAAAAAAGCTCATGCATTCAATACTCACGACCCTACTTCATTGCATTCTTATAATTAGTATAACAAATATCGATGATAAGGTCAAATCAGGCATATGTCTGGTCGCATTTCATTGGGATTTTATTTTTAGAGTTAACTCATATTTCTAGACCTTTAATCTCTTCCTTCTGTTCTTATTAAAGCCTTGACTTCTAGCCCAAGTACTATGCTAAAAAGTATTTGATATAGAATCATTAAAAGCCCTAAGACATAGACTTCAAAAATATTGCCTACAATCAATGCACTGATTGGTATCAATATTGACATGATCAAATAGCTTTTTGATTGATATAACCATGAATAGGGTAACAAATGCGCTCCAAATATCATGGCTATAACCATCACCATTTTTTCAGGAACTGTAGGATAAATCCACATTGCTATTAATAAATATAACAATTGATTCATTGAAAATAACAATCCCAATTGATTCAAGGGATTCTTTTTATCACTAAATTCTATTTTCAATACTTTTGAGAACGCAAAAGCTATCGGTAATAAAGGCGCTGTTGCGCAAAATGTCAATAAGTTCTTCGTTAGAATCGGATAATCGGAAGTATGAATAACTGTCACCAATAGCCAAATTATGATTGAAGCTAGAATAAAATGTAACCCTTTCTTTTGTCTAATTGAACAGTCTTTTCTCAAAGATTCTAAAGTCATCTGAAATCCTCCATTTAGTATTTGATTTATCTATGTAATGCATCAACATAATCTACATTTTGTATGTGTACTTAGACAAATTTAGTTTTGACCTTATAACCAAACGTTCTAAAAAAAATGAAATCCGGTAATACCCATACTGGTAAGGTATATGCCGATGACAACATTCATTAGCGAGTATACAAGACCTAGAATATAACTGTAATTCTTTTCTCTCTTAAAGAGAAACCAAACCATTGAACCTACTGAAAGCAATAAGAATATAGCTGTGCCATATGCAATTAATCCGGATATGAGGCGATTATCCGCTAGAAAATCAACCATAGCGACACCAATAAAGCCACGTACAAACAATGCAAAGCTTAAAATCTGTAAGATTGGTAACAGATGTGTCCATAAACTGCCCTTTATTTGCTTCTTAAGTACTTTTAGAATCAATAATACAATTAAGCTTACAAGGACTACTAAGGTTGCTATGACCCAAGTCAGTATGAAGACCAATGGACCATAGACGGACAAAAATGATACCGGTTTTAATGTAAACCACTGGCTTTGTAAAACACTTCCGATTAAAGGATCTTCTGAAACAGTTAATGATATATGTCCTGTCTCGGGATCAACATATTGATTTTGATTAATCGGTGTATACAGGTCGACGGATCCATCTATGATACCAATCAGTGCAACACCTTCTGGACGGGATTCTATTCTGCCCACGCTCAGCAAATACTCTAAAAAATATAAAGAACTGTTTCTTGGGTTGACGACTCTGAAATAGCCCTCCAATGCTTCTGTATCAACGGAAATATCATGGGAATAAGGTTTAGTAGGTGCTGTGAGGTCCTTTGTCAAATGCGTCTTAAGAAGTTCTGTAATCGCATAAATGGCATTGCCATTATTGCTATTGATAGCCACATAGTAACCGATTCCTAGTTCGGGTATATATTTAAAATCTGATAGCCCTCCATTGACACCGCCATTGTGTCCATACCATGTATAGCCGTTGCTTATTTCAATGAAATGTGAAAGACCATGACCTACTTCTAGACCACTATCTGCTATAGTCGATCCATGAGGAATCCTCATAGATTCAATAGATGTTTCGCCTAGTATTTTTTGTTCAGAAGTATGAATAAAAAAATCAAGTAATTTGACCATATCATTAGCAGAAGCATTAATTGCTCCAGAAGGTCTCATTGTGATATGCCAATAAGGTTGTTTGGAATCACCTTGATAAAGTGTGGCGCCATTATTTTTATAATGATCTGACTCAAAAAATGTTGCTGTTTTCATTTCTAATGGTTCAAAAAAATGAGAGGTAATATATTCTTCATATGATTCTTCAATGTTTTTTTCTACAATATATGCTGCAACACCAGGACCGGCGTTGCTATAGGCCATACGCGTTCCTGGTATCCACCTTGATGTTCTTGACATTGGATATACCAAAAATGATTCTTTTAGCGCTATAGGCGTAGGATCGTTATGAGCATATTCCGACATATGCAAATCATCCCATCCTGTTGTATGGGACAATAAATGCACAATCCTAACAGGATATTCATCCTCCCAAGGATTGTGAAATTCAACATCTTCTACCCAGTCCTTAATAGGGTCATTTAATTCTAATCTACCCTCTTCAACTAATTTTAAAACAGAAAGTGACGTGAACACCTTAGAGATAGATCCAATCCTAAATAGGGTGTCTGCATCCACAGCCTTCTTGGTCTCTTTGTCTGCAATTCCCAATCCTATTGCATGCCGACTTCCATTTGATTCAATCATTGATATGCTTGCTGCAGTTGTCTTGTTTGCTTCCAAAATTTTGCTTATTTGTTGTTCCAATTCATTGGTCATGGCATAGCTGGGGCAGGATATACCCAGCATGACGAACACCAACAAAAAAATAAAGCACCTTTTCATAATCATACTCTCCCCTATTATCATCATCTTTATAGATTATATTTCTTGTTTTGTTTGTTATTTTTATTAATTCACAATCGTCTATGCTCATACATATTTTTTTTGCAACTTGATATTCAGGGGCTCCTGATTTGCTCAACCCTTTATAGGATTATGTCATTATCTTTTTTCCATATTTTGGGGATCACTGTAAACCCACTATAGAACATAAAAAATAGCAAGAACTGCAATTTGTTAAACATTCCATTCTTGATTAGAATTTCCTGTTTTTTACCCCCCAGCTTAATAAAATAGCCCGTTTCAAAATAACCATTTTTTAGATAAAAATCTTTACGTTTTACTCTTTGTACATAATCTTCTACACGATCCTCGCAAGGTTCAATCGACACAATTATTTT
>PGZS01000320.1 GCA_002841435.1 Firmicutes bacterium HGW-Firmicutes-3
TTTTTATGAGTTTAGATACGATGAACAAAATCAACCCATTGAAGATTCCATCTTTAATATGCCAAGATATGAAGGCGCTTCCGTCTTAATATCCAGAGCCAACTTTGGTTGCGGTTCTTCAAGAGAACATGCACCTTGGGCTTTAGAAGACTATGGCTTTAGAGTCATCATTGCTCCAAGTTATGCTGATATTTTTCATAATAATTGTTTTAATAATGGTATCCTTCCAATAGAATTAGAAAACAGAATGATGGATATATTATTTGAAAAGACCTATGCAAAAGAAGGCTATAAGTTAGAAGTGGATCTTGAAGCGCAAACCATCAAGGATAGTGACGGGTTAGAAATCAAGTTTGATATTAACCCTTTTCACAAGCATAAGTTATTAAATGGCCTTGATGATATCGGACTCACTTTACTAAAAGAAGATAAGATTCTAAAGTATGAGAAGGAACATCATCTGGTATAATTTGTAAACTCTTCTTTTAATATAAGGGCTGGCTCAAAATATGAGTTAGCTCTTTTATATTATAAATGTATAATGATTTGCTTTTTAATGGGGTCCCATGAAAACCCTTCCACTGTATATGTGACTACGGCCTCCGGTTGGTGCATCCATGCACCAAAAGTCGGCGGTCTGCATCCATGCAGACTTGCTTAAGTCACACACACAGTTCTAGGAACTTCATGGTCGATGTTGGCTTACCCTTTTTAAGTTCTTTACCAAACTTGTTAAGAAAAATCACCAAGTGACTCATTTAAAAAACTAAATGACTTTTTGGGATGAAGATAGGGTTTCCTTTTCACGCTAATATACAAAAAGAGGTGTAATAAATATGTTTTTAAAGTGAGTTCTAGGATGCTTTAGAGCTTCGTAAGAGAATAGGAATTGAAGCTTATTAAAATAACATATCTGCTGAACCGAATGAGGAAAGAAAAAGCGCTGATCAATCACAGTTCTACATGGATGTAGAACGTCCTTCATTTTTACATGGATGTAAAAAAGGAAGGATGATTGAGCAGTGCTTTTTATTGACGAAATGACGACTTATTACCGAGTAGATGTGATACACAGCTTTTCCGCTGACCGTACGAAGTGTAAGGCAAGAAAAAGCTGTGTGTTACATCTACGATTATTACCAGAAACT
>PGZS01000321.1 GCA_002841435.1 Firmicutes bacterium HGW-Firmicutes-3
TTAACCGATAGAGATAACATTTATTCGGACACCAGAGCTCACCAATATCGGTTCCTTCTCGTGAAAAGGAGAGGAAAGTCCAGAAAAGAAAGGATGAAGGGCTTTGATTGGATAATTCTTGAAGGAAAACAGATTAAAGATGGAAATAACATTAATGATCTCGTCAAAGAATTGATTGTTCAGGTCGTTGCGAACAGCCTGGAAGGCGAATTGGAAGATAAACGGTACGATACTAACACAACAACGAACACTGGTAATTTTCAACGAAAGTGGTATAATCAAAGAAAAGGTTCACACCATCATCGAGCTTCGTCCGATGCCTGAGGTGGAAGTGTGGACAAAATACGGAATCGGAAACGTCAAATAAACCATGAGGTGATGCAAATCAAAACAGGACGGTATATTTATAATTTGAATTATCCCAGTTATGAAAAAGAGAGTTGCGAAATTGAGGTGCGCTCTCTTTTTAAGTTCGATTTGAAAGAAAAAGTTTTTTTGGCAAGTAGCAAAGTTCATCCTTCCATAAGTCCCTTTTTAAAAAGCCGGTTGGAAATTATATACAAGGCTTCCACGTTTTTAGAACTTATCGAGTTGACAACGAAAGGTAAGATAACCGCATCAGATTTCATGGTTAAATATATGGAATTGGGAATAGATGACCCGCACTTTACGAAAAGACGAGAGTATTGCAAAACAATGGGTCTTGTTATTGGGGGGCTTGCTTGTTTTACTTCACCTAAAATTACATTTGGCATTACTTTTTATCAGGGGAACTGGTACTTTGGAAATTTAACAGAGAGAAGTCTTTACTGGAAAAAGCACAATAACAAGCCGCATTCATATTCTAGTTCTATCGGTCTAAGTACGGCAAAAGTGCTGATAAATATTGCCGGGAATGGCGATACATCGAAACGATTAATCGATCCATGTTGTGGTGTCGGGACGGTATTATTAGAAGGTATTTGGGCCGGATATGATATTATCGGGTGTGAAATAAATAGAAAAACGGCTGAAAATGCACGAAAAAACTTGAGACATTTTAACTATGAAGCAACGGTGATTACTGGCGATATTCAGGATATCGATGATCGTTTTGATGCTGCCATTGTAGATCTTCCATATGGTAATTTCAGCCTTAAAAATGATGA
>PGZS01000104.1 GCA_002841435.1 Firmicutes bacterium HGW-Firmicutes-3
CATTGACAACTTCTTTCTTAAATTCGCAACTGTATTTTGCCATAAAAAACCGACCTCCAATTGTTAGATTTTTAGGTCTAACTTTTGGGGGTCGGTACAGGGATAAGGTCTTTTTTTAATTATAATAAGGAAATTAACAAGAGGCTTATATATAATTAACATAACCGTGGTACTTTAGAACTATGGATGATGAAATAAGTCACACATAAAGGAGCTTTCATGGTTATTCAAACATCACAAATTAGTGAGATTATTATACAAGAGCAAATAACAGCCCATTATCAACCGATTTTCTCTTTGCACAATGGTGAGATTATCGGTTATGAAGCGTTGAGTAGGGGGCCGGTCAACACACCTTTTCATTCACCCATCGCTCTTATTGAAGCGGCTGAAGCAGAAGGTTGTGTATGGGAATTGGAGATGTTATTTCGTAAGAAAGCTATAGAGAACGCAATAACCTTGCCATCAAATAGATTGTTATTTTTGAATGTTGACCCTAACGTATTTAAAGAGCCCAGTTATACAAAAGGGTTTACGAAGAAATATCTCAAGGAGTACCAAATTGACTCAAAAAATATAGTTTTTGAGATTACTGAACGGACAGCTATTGAAGATTATGCTACTTTTACGGCGCTAACTTCACATTATAAAAGTCAGAATTATAAAATTGCCATAGATGATATGGGAAGCGGATATTCAGGACTTAAAACGATTTCAGAAGTTAAGCCGGAATATGTAAAGCTGGATATGGACTTGATTCGTAATATTGATTCAGATAGTTTTAAGCAATCTATGATTAAAGCTTTGGTATCCATGGCTAAAGAAACTCATATTAAATTAATTGCAGAAGGTGTTGAGACCATTGGCGAGCTGGAAACTTTAATAAAATTAGATGTCTATGCCGCCCAAGGCTTTTTACTTTGTAGACCATCTCAAACCATAGCCCATTATATTCCGGAAGTACGAGATTTGATTCTTGAGATTAACCGAGCGGTTACGGATGCTTTCTCTTTCGACGCTGCTTATTATTGTGTTGGAAAAATAGCAAAACAAAACAATACCTATTATAAAAGCATGTCTTGTTGTGTCATCAAGGACATATTGGAACAGGAGGCTCTTGATAGTATTTGTCTTATATCAAAGCAAAGATACCCAGAAGGTATGATTATGAAAAATTTCCTAAACAGCAAACTTGCTGATCGCTATGGCTTTGATCTATACTCCCATAGGCCAATAGAATTGTTGATGGATTCAAGGCCGTTGATGGTGGATTTTTACACACCGGTTACTAAGGTTTTGACATTGGCGATGCAAAGAGCTAAAGCAAATCTATATGATGATATCATTGTGACACAGTGTTCTAGATATTATGGGATAACAACCATATATGATCTAATCCGAAGTTCGACAGAATATGAAAAACTATATGCAAAGCAACAGAATCCACTGACATCTTTGCCGGGAAACATTATTATAAGGCAGATGATGGAACAGTATATCAGTAATGGGGAAAGAGTTGGAATTCTTTATATAGATTTGGACCACTTCAAAGCATATAACGATGTTTATGGCTTTGAAAAAGGGGACTATATTCTCAAAACGACTGCCAACATCATCGTCGACATTATTAATAAATATGGGAACAAACATTTTGTCGGCCACATTGGAGGTGATGATTTTGTAGCTTTGGTAAAGGTGGAAGCCAAGGAAGTGGAAGCAATCGGTAAAGAGATTTGTGAAACATTCGATAGTTTGTTATCATCATTTTTTTCGAAGGAAGATTATCTTAAGGGCTGTTATATTTCAAAAGACCGTTATAATAATCAACATAGTTTCCCACTTAATTCCATATCCATAGCAGCTTACTATGGGGCGCTTACGCCTTTTAAATCACCGGAAAACCTGGGAGAATATATGAGTAAATTAAAAAGACAGGTCAAAGCCATTGAAGGGTCTGTGTATAAGCTGGTTGTTTAAGTGTATTGGAGATTTTATTGTAAGGGTGTATATTGGAGGACAACAGGATGAGGCATATGAGAATCAGAACAAAGATTACGACGAAAATAGGCATTGTTTTTTTAATGTTAAGCATAATTATAGCAGTACTGGTAATGAACACATATCGAAACAGTGATATTATAAAAAAAACCAATGAACAAGCAGCAACTTTGGAAATCTTAACAATCAAAATGTCTATGGCCATAACAGAAGAGATTACTTATGGTATTACGGATAATAAAGGCAATGCTTTTAGATCAAAAGTTTTCATGGACGAAGCTCTAATGGAGTTGGAGCAACTATCCGTAGGTTATCAGCTTCGTTCAGAAGATAGCTTGATTATGGTGGATGAATTACAAGCAGCAATAGAATCCTACTACATGGGATTGGAGCAACTGGTAGTTGAAAAAGAAAAAACAGCAGCCCTAAATAATAGCTTAATTATTGCAGAACGGGATATATTAACAAAAAATGCGAGCATTCAAAAAAGAATTCAAGCCCTATATGACGAGAATACAAACAGTCTTGACCCATCACTCATACTTACATCTATACAAAGTGCAGCCATACAAAAATATGTTTATAATATGCAAAATGATACCAACTCATATCGTCTGACTCTCGATCATAGGTATATAGATCATGTGAAACTGAATCTTGAAGCATTAAAAAAAGAGGTCGGCAAAATAAGTATGCAAGATGATGTCCTGCAAAAAAATATAAATGCATTTACCACATCCCTTGATGCCTGGGCATCCCTATTTATTAATTATGAAGAGAGTAAAGAAGAAGACAATAGACTGGCTAAGGCGTTGAGTGAATATGTTGTTAATTATCAAGAAAAGGTGGCGATTGTAAGGTTAGATAACCAACAACACCAGAAAGCTGCTCATGATAAAATGGAACAGGTGAATATGGCAATCGTCATAGTTACGGTACCATTCACCTTATTTGCTATGGTGGGTCTCTATCGAGCCATGTCCAGACCTATTAAAGCAATCCATCATCAGCTTCAAACCGCTACTTTAAACAACGATCTGACAAAACCTATTCAAGTGGCTTCTAGAGATGAATTTCATGATATTGCATCTATTTTTAATAGATTTACAGAATCCATTCAAGCACTTATAATCCATGAAAAGAAGAACGCAAAGCATCTCAGTACAACTTCTATGGACGTACATCACCAAATGGCAGACTTGAATATGAATATACAGGACATGCATAAAACCTTTGAAAAGATATCCGAAACTATGGATGCGACAGCAGGCGCTTCAGCCCAGATTGTTACGACAACACAGAGGTTAAAAGATAATATGAACCATTTAGTGCTTCAAGCCAATGAGGGCATTGCTATGACCCATGAACATAATGAGCATGCAACAGAAGTCATGGAAGAAATGATAGAAGCAGAAAAGAGAAGTATAGAGTTGTATGAAGGCAGTAAAATTGAACTAAGAGATGCCATTGAGTCATCAAAAGCGGTTGAAGAAATTCATACATTATCGGATATCATATTAAGTATTACGGAACAAACCAATCTTCTGGCACTTAATGCCGCAATCGAAGCAGCAAGAGCTGGAGAAGCCGGCTTAAGCTTTAATGTGGTTGCAACAGAGATTCGTAAATTGGCAGAGACATCCAAGGAAACGGCATCAAAAATACAAAAAACCAATGAACAGGTAGTGAATATTGTCAATCGTCTTGCAAAGCAAGCAGAGTTTTTAATAGATTTCATTGAAAGTAATGTAAAAAGTGATTATAAGAAGATGATAGGATTTGGTGATGCCTATAGTCAAAATACCAATGCATTTAAAAGTTTATTGATAAACTTACAAGGGCTTATGTCACAATCTCTAGATCATGTCAACGATACGTCTTTTGCAATAGAAAACATATCTGATGAAATGACAATCGGCGCTTCAACACTACAAAACGTCACTTCTGTTTTTTCAGAGATATCCAATATATCTAATAAAGTGGATCAGGAAGCCAATAATATTTTTAGAATATCAGAAGAGCTTAACCAAGGCATATCCAGATTTATTTTAGAATAGAAAAGGTACAATAATTTACACAAGTTTAATGACCTGTGAATTTGAACATAATATTAGTGAGATAAAATGAGTTGTAAACAGATGACTTGGGAGGTATTTTATGATAGCGACGGTAATTTTTGATTTTGACGGAACCATTATCAACACCAATGAATTAATTAAAGAAGGCCTCAATATGATAGCCATAAAAAATAGAGGTTGTAAATTGACGCTTATGGAAGTGGAAATTCTAACAGGTAAAACATTAGAAGCACAGATGGCTTATATAGACGCCACGCAAGTTGATAGTCACGTAGCAGAATTCAGACGCTGGTACGAACAGAATCATGACGAGATGGCTAGACCTTTTCCGGGTATGGTACATCTTATAAGAGTACTAAATGAACTGGGCTATAAAATAGGTATCGTCACAAATAACAGTCGTCTTGCACTGGATATGGGCCTAAAATTATTGTCAATTGATCAATGGATTGATTGTTCAATAACAAGAGATGATGTAATAGAAACAAAACCTTCCCCTGAAGGGATATTAAAAGCGTTATCTATACTTGAGATGGACACCGACCAAGCCCTTTTTATTGGGGATACGGCCCATGATATCCTAGCTGCAAAAGCGGCGAATGTTAATAGTGCTTTAGTCGGTTGGTCTCAACTTTCACCGGAAATGAGAGAACAGATTAGTCCTGACCATATTTTTGGGTCAGCAGAAGAGGTATTAGATATTATTATAGAAACCAATTACGATGTTGCTTAATCTATACATTTATTTTTCGTTTGCGGGTAATCCATAGCAATATTATAAACCAAACAACATGTACGGTCAGTCCAAGAACAATTGGTATGACCGTACCTTTATTTTCTATAATTCTATAGATCCAGTAAGTTGGAAAAAAACCGGCAAGTATTGTTAACCAAGGTATATGAAGTAGATCAACCAGTATAAAAAACAGCATGATGTTTAGACCTTTGGCGTAGGTTAAACCCTTTACCTTATCGGTTGCAAGGTTGAAGAAAATCATACCGATACTAGCACCATAGGTGCACATTAATAAACCGATATAAATCAAAATCGGTATCGGTAGAGTATAGAGTCCCATAACAGTATAGGTGTAAAAAGTATATAAAAGGGTAGCTATGGCTACAAAGGAAAGGCGAACAATCAAGTAACCCTGACGTCCAAAAGGGGTAACGCTTAAGAGTTCGATAATTTTCCCATCCTTGTCATCCAATAACATAAAGCCCATCACAACACCTAGCATGGCAGGGACCATGAGTAAGACGAACGCCAGAATATAATTATGGTAAACTTCAACAGAGAAGGTGACATAACTTTGTAAAAAGGGAACACCGAAGGCAAGAATGATCCTAAAAAGAGGTGTAATAATCAGTGGTATAAAAAAAAGTAAAGTCATCATGGGCTCTCGAAACAATTGCTTCAGATCACTTCTAAAATAAATAAGTTTTATCATGGATTACCTCCTAATGGTAATAATGTTCTGCAAAGGCTTCTCTAGTTTTCCAGAACCATTTTTTTCTGAAAAACAGCATAGGTATATTTAAGTAAGAAGATGTTCAGTACAGTCATATATAGAACCAACATTATAAATTCCCAAAAGTTTATGGCATGATAGGCGCCCCAAACCAATTTGAGTGAAGCAACACTGGGTACAAGTCCAAGTAAGAGTAAATTAGGATAGAATCCTAGTAGGACACAAGGTAGCATGAGAACCATCATCCAAGGAATGATTTTAACAAAAAAATCATTAACGGATTTGGAGCTTGTTGCAACCAGAAAGCCAATTAAAGTGAAAAATATCGAAGTCAGAATGACACCGATGATTAAATATATATAATTAACAGCACCCTTATAAGCAATTAAAGAGATCAATAGAATGACCATTAAGGAGATTAGACAAAGGGAGATAATCTTGCTCAATATGTACTCCCAGATACGTAAAGGGGTTACATATATTAGAGATAATATGCCTTGTTCCTTTTCAAGGAGTAATATGCCACCAATAAAGAATAAGCCTAAAACAGATGGGTCCATAAAAAGCACAACAGGTATAACATAAGAAAGCCATGCGGAATCCAGTTGATGGAAGATAATAAGATAAAATAAGCTTAGGATGATGTAGACAAAATAAAAGCCCTGTTTGAATTGAAATAAAACATCTGCCTTAAGAGCCGACAGCAGACGTTGACCATTAGCATCTGATATAATGGGTTTAGTGGATGTCATCCGATTAGCTTCCTTCCTGTAAACTTAATAAAAACATCTTCTAATGTGGCTTCACCACTATGTATCGTAATAATCCGGTCTTGCTCTAAAATCTCTTTGAAGGCATTATTATCACCAAGACCACTAAGAGGAAAGGCCGTTTCCATTTCTTGCTGATTGTGTACATACCGTAGTTTTACGTAAGCATTACCATGTTCAACCATTAAGTTGGAAGGTGTGTCAATAGCAGAGAGAACACCATCATTTATAAAAGCAACATGATCACAGAGCTGTTCAGCAACCGTCATATTATGGGTGGTTAGAAAAATTGTTTTGCCTTTGGATTTCATATATTGAATCTGTTCTTTGATGATACGGGCGTTCACAGGGTCTAAACCAGAAGTGGGTTCATCAAAAAACATGACATCTGGATCGTGCATGATGGACCTTACAAAATTAAGGCGCATTTTCATACCTTTAGAGAAGTTTTCAACCCTTTGGTGCTTGTCACTTAGTAAACCGACCATGTCCAAAAGTGAATCAAAATCCTTTGGACAGTTTTTATAATAGGAACCAATCAATTTAAGGTTTTCAAGTGCTGTTAGTTTTAAATAAAGATTAGGAAAATCAAAAGCAACACCGATTTTCTCGAAAATGTCTTTCTGCCAAAGTCGACGTTCCTTACCTAATATCTGGATCTGACCATCATAACCTGTAAGAAGACCAATGATTAATCTCTGTGTGGTGGTTTTTCCGGCACCGCTTGGCCCCAAAAATCCAAAGATTTCACCTTTCTCAATGTTAAAATCAATACCTTTAATGGCGTGTTTGCCTGATTTTGGATAAATATAGTTCAAATTATCTATATGAATCATTGAAGCCTCCTTAGTTTACATAATGAGTTGAGTTTAACTAAATAGGATAAAAGTTAAAGCTTACATAAAATAATAGCATTATTGTCGATGCGGGTCAATTGTTACTACAAGATCCCACTAATTAAGGCGATAATGAGGCATTGGTACTAGGTATATAGGATTGACAAGACGGGATAAGGTAGTCATAATGTAGGGTGTGACCCATCTATTTAAGCCCATGATTAAGGAGCTATACGAATGAGAAAAAAAATCGTGACCGGTTTGACAGTTCTGAGTATAATCTTAACGATGATTGTACCAATTCAAGCAAGCCAGTCGATATATACAGTAGCCACAACAGCGCATATTGTGGTCAATAATAAAACCATTACACCCAGAGCTTATAACATTCAAGGGCATAACTATTTTATGCTCAGGGATATAGCCCACTATGTTAAAGACAGTAAAAAAGCCTTTGATGTGAGATGGAATCAGGAAACAGCAACGATCATAATTGAGACAGGCAAACCATACTTAGGTGGCTCCGTCAGCGGATCATCATTAGATGCAGGTGGGGTTTCTGATGTGCGTGTCAGTAAAGCCAAAGTGTTGAAAAATGGTGTTCCATTAGCCATGACAGGCTATGTTATTGACGGTAACACATATTACAAACTAAGAGACATGGGTTCGGCATTTGGTTTTAATGTGTTCTGGGACGGCGCTAAGAACAAAGTCGTAATTGATACGGAAGGTAATGCCGAGACCGTCATAAAAAACCAAGAACTATCCTATGAAGTTCTTAGACTGATTAATATAGAACGAGAAAAAGCAGGGTTGAATAAGTTGGTCATGGATGCCAAACTGGAAAAAGCAGCTTATTTCAAATCCAATGATATGCTGATAAACGATTATTTTGAACATGTTTCACCGATCCATGGTGGCATGGTAGACATAGTAGCTATGCATGGTGTTCCTTATCGATACTTGGCAGAGAACATTGCTTCTGGTCATACAACAGCAAAAAAAGTGGTAGAAGGATGGATGGCATCTCCTGGGCATAGAAGAAACATCCTTAATCCTAATCTAAACAAAATCGGTATAGGTGTCGTAGCTCGTAATGCACAAGGGTATTTGTGGACACAATTATTTACAGATTAAAATAATAGAAAAAAGGTTATCCTGAGGGATAACCTTTTTTTGTCCTCAAGGAAAGTCATACCTTAGTATTCAGCCTTGAAGCTTGGCAGAATACGTCAAAGACCTTTCCTGTCGAACCGTTCAGAAATATGAGCAGAGCTCATAACGAAGCAAAGCTTCTTTTCTTGTTTATTAGGAAAGTTCTACTTTCCTAATAAACAAGAAGAAACAAGGAGCATATTATTTTGGGCATAAAAAATAAACCTTGGATA
>PGZS01000322.1 GCA_002841435.1 Firmicutes bacterium HGW-Firmicutes-3
AAAGTCAAAGGACTGATGGCAATGGGACCATTAACCCAAAATAATGACAAAATTCGTGAGATTTTTGTGGAATTAAAAAAAATTTATGATAGAATAAAAGAGGAATCTATGGATGAGATTGTTCAAATGAATTATCTGTCTATGGGTATGACTGATGATTATACCATTGCAATAGAAGAAGGCTCCAATATGATAAGAGTTGGACGCAAAATATTTAGTTAGTTAGGAGATATACAATGGCAGCAGAAAAATTTAAGGATAAAATTATTAAGGTTTTTGGTATGGAAGTGGACAATGAGGATGGTTACGACGAAATTTACGAAGAAGATGTATATGACGATGATGTCGAAGATACAAAAAGTGCCTTCAGTGCGCCAAAAACAAAGAAAACGACTCCTTCAAGACGAAGTGAATTATCCCTTGACGACGGTCCAGAAGTTTTAGTGTTGGAACCTGAAGTTTTTAAAGATGCTCCAAGTATTTGCAATAAAATTCGGAATAACAAAACAGTAGTATTGAATTTAAAAAATACCGATTATGAAAATGGTCGCAAGATTTTCGATTTTTTAAGTGGTGCGCTTTTTGCCTTGGACGGATCAATTAACAAAATAGCTGATAACGTATTTATTTTAGCCCCGAAAGCGGTCGCTGTTTTAACCAATCCTCAACATGATGATTTGGATTTCAATGCCCCGATTTTAGAGTGGGATGAGGATATGGAATAGGTCGTTTATGATCCAGGGAATTCTCATTCAAGCGGGTAATTTATTATTTGAATTAGTCACATTATTAATCTTTGTGAACATTATTTTTAGCTGGGTAAACCCAGATCCAAATAATGTTTTTGTCAAGACGATTTATGGCTTAACTGAACCCATTTTGTCGCCACTGCGACGATTTACAATCATTGGACCATTGGATTTGTCTGCATTTGCCGCCATCCTTTTAATGCAGATTGTGCTATTTCCGCTTTATAAAATGGTCGTAATGTTTATTTTCTAAAAATTAATTCAGACATTTAAATGTTGAAGGGATGTCTTATGACAGATAAAAAAGATATTTTTTTATTATCACGCATTGCTGATGCGTGCGATAAAAATTTTGAACCCCGATTCTTTGATTTTTATGATGAAGTGTTTCAAAAAA
>PGZS01000323.1 GCA_002841435.1 Firmicutes bacterium HGW-Firmicutes-3
TGTTTTTGCCATAAGTTTGTCGAATATTGAGTGTTTTTTAGAAAAAGTACACATTAAAAATTTGGTCCGATAAAAGAATGACTGGAATAAAGACTATGATTTCCTCTGAAACTTATAAATTATTACTAGAAGCAAATAATATGAAAAATGAATTCTAATTTTATAAAACTTGCAAAAACGGAGAATGCAATAATTCTAAGAATCGATATGACAGGTAGTAAGGTTGCCACTTAGTCAGACGTATATAGTTTGACAAGGGCTTTTTTTCTATAAGCGATGTAGCAAATTAATGAGCGGTAACATTCAGGATGATGTAGATCAGACCTGTTATAGGATTTAAGAGTCAAAACTAAGTCGTTTTAACACTTTATCCCAATATATAAACATGTTGTAGAAATCAAAATATATGATGGAAGTGGTATTAGACCACGACACATTATTCAAGGAGGATCACATGAGTAAAAACGTATTGTCAAAGTTTAGACTTGATGAAAATGCAGCGGACATAGTTGCAAATGCAAAGTCGGTTATTGTACCTGAAAGTAGAGCCCATATTTTAGACATGGCAACTGGTAATGGTCAACAAATTTTCAAGGTGAATTATGAAGTAGAAGGCTTGGGGCTTGTTGAAGAGGTTGAAGTTGTTCGTTGTAAGAATGGTGTATCGGTCAATTATGTTGAAGCCTATATGCGAAGAAGAGACCCAAACTGTATGTTTATAGGTGATAACCTACCAACAGATAAGTTAACCTACAAAGAAAAGTTCGGTGAAAATTTTGAAGGGGTTCGTCAAGAAACATTCGAGTGGCTAAAGACCCAAGACTTGATTGTACTACCGTTTATTTCCGGGGATGCAAAACATGGTGGCTATGAGTCTATACTCATAGGACCTAAAAATGCAGCATTTTTTACCGGTGGTCTTGCAGATCTTCAAGGTTTCATACCTGCGGATGAAGTAAGAGACGGTTTTGAACCTAAAGCAGTCATTTATCTTGCGCCTGTATTTAGACATACACATTATGACGGTAAACAAGTTGTTGTACATAACCGTTTAGAAAACCTTCATGAAGTTTATTCTTTCAATTTATATCCTGGACCAAGTGCTAAAAAAGGCGTTTATGGTATATTGCTCTCTATCGGT
>PGZS01000105.1:0-8459 GCA_002841435.1 Firmicutes bacterium HGW-Firmicutes-3
AAAGAAGATGCCTTATTAATTAAAAACCTACAACTACAAGGTAAAAAGAGAATGTCCACACCGGATTTTTTGAGAGGTCATCAAATTCAGTTGGGACAGATGCTGCATTTAATGAAAGAATAAAAAGGAAAGAAGTGTGATGATATGTATTTTGGAGATATGAGTTTTTTTATTTATATAATACCGCCACTGCTCCTTGCCATGTATGCCCAGTCTAAAGTCAAATCAACTTATGGGAAATACAGTAAAACCATGAATATGAATGGTTTGACAGGTGCTGATGTTGCAAGACGTATATTAGAACGTCATGGAATTGATTATGTTACTGTGGAACCGATTGAAGGGATTCTAACAGATCATTATGACCCAAAGGCACGTGTTCTTAGGCTGTCATCAGGTGTTTACGGGAATAAATCATTAGCAGCTATTGGTATCGCAGCTCATGAATGTGGACACGCTATACAAGATTATGATGGGTATGTTTTTCTGAAACTGAGACAAACCATTGTCCCGGTTGTTAACTTTGCCAATAACGCAGCCATGCCACTTGCATTTGCAGGGTTAATGCTAGGCTACTTTACCGGATCTGGTCTCGGTATTGGTTATTATATTCTACAGTTTGCCATTATTATGTTTGCAGCTGTATTGGTATTTCACTTAGTTACATTACCTGTAGAACTGGATGCATCAAGTAGAGCCCTCGAAATACTGGAGGGTGAAGGTATTTTGGATAGGGAAGAAATTATACCGGCAAAGAAGGTACTTAGTGCAGCAGCGTTAACTTATATTGCAGCAGCAGCCGTTGCGGCCGGTAACTTAATACGTTTCATCCTATTATCAAGGAGTAGCAGGCGATGAATTTAAGATGGCTGGTACTTAAAATATTAGACGCTATCGAGTTTGAAGACATCTTTGTCCATGACGCCATTGAGCGCTTTACAGGTGAACAGGACTTAAGCAAACAAGACAGAGCGTTTATAAAAAAGGTTGTCTTTGGGACCATAGAGCAACAAATACGAATTGACTATGTTATTAACCAATTTAGCAAAATTAAAGTCGATCAGATGAAACCAGCTATAAGGCTGACTTTAAGATTATCTGTTTATCAGCTCATTTATATGGAGAGCATACCGGATTCGGCTATTTGCAATGAAGCAGTTAAATTGATTAAGAAAAGAAAAATGCATCGTTTGACAGGTTTTGTCAACGGTGTATTAAGAGCGCTTATACGCCAAAAAGATAGCATACAATGGCCGAGTAAAGATGATTATTTAACCTATTTGTCTGTCAAGTATTCATTTAAACCCGATATTATTCAGTTTTTATTAGAAGATTATGAAGAGAGTATCGTCGAAAACTTCCTGAGTGTCAGTAATGAGCAGGCACCTCTTACAATAAGAGTTCAAGAAACGAACATAACGAAACAAGGTTTAATGGATGCTTTAGAAAAAGAAGGTATTTCTGTATCAGAAGGTCGATATATTAATGAAGCCATGCATATTGGTCAAATAGATAAAATCAACTTATTAAGTAGCTTTAATCAAGGTTATTTTCAAGTTCAGGATGAAAGCTCGATGATGGTAGCTGACGTTGGATTTGAAGAGGGTATGACTTGTATTCTTGACTTATGTGCTGCGCCTGGCGGCAAAACCATGCATTTGGCAGACAAACTAAAAGGTAAAGGTCAGGTTTTTGCTTTTGATATATCTGATAAAAAGCTTGACAGGATTCGTGAGAATTACACTAGATTGGGGATTGAGAACATAAAGACAAGCATTAATGATGCAACGGTAATAAATCAAGCTTTCATCGGTATGGGAGACTTGGTCGTTGCCGATTTGCCCTGTTCAGGTCTAGGAATCATCCGTAAGAAACCGGATATTAAATGGCATGTAACAGTAGAACGAATAAAAACACTAAAAAAGCTTCAACAAGAGATGCTTGATATTGCAAAGAATTATGTAAAACCAGGTGGTATTTTAATATATAGTACATGTACAGTGACTAAAACCGAAAACCAAGACAATATTGCATGGTTTTTAGAACATAATAAAGATTTTGATTTGGAGCCGATTCGAAAAAATTATAGTGACCCCCAAACGGGTATGGTGACCATGATGCCTATATCCAACGGACCTGATGGTTTCTTTATTGCCAAATTAAGAAAGAAGTGTGAAAATGTCAACTCATAAAAAAGACATCATGTCTTTGGAACTGGATGCCCTAACCAATGAAATGATAGCATTAAATGAACAAAAATTCCGAGGCATTCAAATATTCGAATGGCTACATCAAAAAGATTGTTTTACTTGGATGGGTATGAACAATTTACCCAAAGCCCTAATGATTAAGCTAGAAGAACAAACCTACTTAACAAAGATGGAAATGGTCACAAAGCAGATATCTGGTCATGATGGGACCACAAAATTTCTGTTTAAATTATATGATGGCCAAATGATTGAAACTGTTTTGATGCGTTATGATTATGGTAATAGTGTTTGTATCTCAACACAAGCAGGTTGTAGAATGGGATGTACTTTCTGTGCATCAGGGTTAAATGGCCTGGAAAGAAACCTAACAACAGGAGAAATGCTGCGTCAGGTTTATGCTGTTGAAAGTGAAATTGGCAAACGCATCACACATGTGGTTTTAATGGGAACAGGTGAACCACTTGATAATTATGATGCTGTACTGAGTTTCATTAAGATTATAACCCATGAGAAGGGAAAGAATCTGAGCCAAAGACATATTACTCTTTCAACTTGCGGTATGGTAGATGGTATTCGTCGACTAGCAAGTGAAAAACTTCAGATTAATCTGGCGATATCTTTACATGCAAGTGATGATGAACTAAGAAAACAAACCATGCCGATTGCAAAAAAATATAGTATTGATGATATATTAACCGCATGTGAAGCTTATTTTATAGCCACTGGTAGAAGAATTACTTTTGAATATGCTTTAATATCCGGTCATAATGATCATCCTTCACAGGCACGTGCTTTAGCAGATCTATTGAGATTTAAAAAGTTTAAGTGTCACGTGAATTTAATTCCTATTAATAGTGTTGTAGAAAAATCATTTGCTAAGTCCAACCAAAAAGATGTAGCAAGGTTTAGAGATATATTGCTGGATAAAAAAGTAGAAACCACAGTCAGAAGGTCGTTAGGCACAGATATTGATGCTGCATGCGGACAACTTAGATTTAACGCCATGAAAGACTAGAAATGTTATAGATTTGTGTTTTTATAATTATTTAAATATTGTTCATATCATGTTAGAATGGATTTAGATTGTATTGGAGACAGGATTACGGAGGGGTTATGAGATCATTTGCATTAACAGATAAAGGATTGTTAAGAAACCATAATGAAGATTATTATTATGTCAGTGATACACCTATTGGTAAGTTACCGAACTTATACATTATTGCGGATGGTATGGGTGGTCATAAGGCCGGTGATATTGCTTCAAAAAAAGCAGTACGACATATGATCGAAACTGTGGAAGAAAATAGTGATTGGGATGTCATGTATTCTTTGGAAAATGCAATTAGTGTTGCTAATAGAGCAATCTTTGATGCAGGTGAAGAGAATCAGAATCAAAAGGGTATGGGCACAACTATCGTAGCCTGTGTCATAAAAGAGGATACCTTATTTGTGACCAATGTGGGTGACAGTAGACTTTATGTGTATGCGGACGGTTTGGAACAGATTACACTCGATCATTCTGTAGTTGAAGAATTGTATAGAGCCGGTCATATATCAGAAGAAGACCGAAACAATCATCCCAATAAAAATATGATAACAAGAGCGCTTGGTGCAGAAAATGAAGTTGAAGTGGACCGATTTGTTAGGGCTCTGAATAAGTTTGATTTGATATTATTGTGTTCAGACGGATTGAATAAAATGTTAAGTGATGACGAAGTGGGTACAATTATGAAACAATCTACGACGATTGAAGATAAAGGGTATGCTTTGATGAAGGCATGCCTTGATAAAGGCGGTTTTGATAATACAACGCTGATTATAATAAGTAATGGAAACGAGGTACAGTCATGATACAACTTGGCGCACTTATAAATGAACGTTATACAATCGAAGAGAAAATCGGTTCAGGTGGTATGTCCATCGTTTATAAAGCAAAAGATATCAAGCTGGGGCGTACTGTAGCCATCAAGATTTTGAGAGACGAGTATATTTATGATGAGGAATTTGTCGCAAAATTTAAGGTAGAAGCTCAGGCTGCAGCCAGTTTATCTCATGTAAATATTGTTAATATCTATGATGTAGGTAATGAAAACAAAACACACTTTATTGTGATGGAGTATTTGGATGGTATAACACTCAAGGAATACATCAAAGCCAAAGGCAAATTAAGTAATGAAGAAACTTTACGTATAAGTGCTTGCATTGCTTCAGCTTTGGATTGTGCTCATATCAACCATATATTTCATCGAGATATTAAGCCTCAGAACATTATCATAACAAAGGATGGACGGGTAAAAGTGGCTGACTTTGGTATTGCCAGAATCGCTACTGGAGCTACGATACCAGCAGCAGATATGGCATCCGGATCGGTACATTATATACCGCCGGAGCAGGCGAAAAGTGGTTATTCTAATGAGAGAAGTGATATCTACTCACTTGGCATCACCATGTTTGAGATGATTACAGGATCAGTACCTTTTACGGCTGACTCAGCGGTGTCTGTTGCTTTAAAGCAGATTCATGATGATCTACCGGATTTGAAGTCTATTAACCCTGAGGTGGACCAAAACTTAGAGCAGATTATCATTAAGGCTACACAGAAAAAACCGGAGCTAAGGTATCACACATCGGAAGCTTTACTTGTTGACCTGAAAAAAGCAACTAATTTTCCTACTGAAAGCTTTGTAGAGCTTAATGAGTTTGATCCTGAATCACCCACCATGATTATGAGCAATACGCAAATGAGACAAATTTGGAGTGAAAAAGACACAGAAGTAGAACCCAAACCCAAAGTGGAAAAAATGGTTGCAGTCGGCGCCGTCATTTCGGCTATTGTTATGACATTACTGATACTAACATTTCTATTTAGTATTTTTAGAGATAGCCTTATGCCGGTAGAAATACCTATGCCCAGTCTAGAACATGTACCTTATGAAGAAGCCAAGGTTATACTTGAAGACTTATTATTAACCATAGAGGTTGAGTCCAGTGAGTATTCGGACACACATGATAAGGATACGATTATAAGCCAGGATCCAGTAGAAGGTACCATCCTTGGTAAAGATGCCAATGTAAAAGTCATTCTTTCTTTAGGTATAGAATCTTTTGAAGTGCCGGATGTATTGGAATTAAATTATGATGTAGCAAAAGATTTATTAGAAGATACCAATTTGGACAGTATAATTTCACAGGTTTATAACGAAAATGTACCTGTTGGTGTGGTTTTTGAGCAAGAACCAGAAGCAGGAACAATGATGGAAAAAGGTAGTCAAGTCAGCTTAAAAGTTAGTCTTGGAAAAGAAGATGTTTTTGTGGTCGTGCCGGATGTTCGAAAAAGAACATTAAATGAGGCCAAATCTATATTAAACAGTGCAGGTTTAAAAGTCGGACCTAATATATCCGAATCCTATAATGATGAGATTTTAGAAGGTCAAGTTATTGCGATGACGGTCATGCCTGGAACCACAGTAAAAGAAGGATATGAAGTTGATTTAACCGTTAGTCTTGGCAAAGAGATTAGACCCGTAACAAAAAATATAAGCATAAACAATGTTCTTGAACAAGATGAAGACTCTGGAGTTATTTCCGTTTTGTTAATCAAAGAGGGCGTTTCAGAAGAGATTTTTAATAAAGTTGTTTATCATTCGGATTTTGACACCCCATTAAATATTCCTGTAACAGGGCTTGGTTCTGCCACCATTGAAGTCTATAAAAACGGTAGCCTTGAATACACTCAGAAGTTGGAGTTCACTGAGGAGCGTGCAGATTGATAGGTAAAATAATAAAAGGTATAGCAGGTTTTTATTACGTCCATGTACCACATATTGGCATTTTTGAATGTAAAGCGAGAGGTATCTTCAGAAAAGAGAACATTAAACCATTAATTGGTGATAATGTTGAGATTGTTATATTAGATGAGGAGAATAAAAAAGGTAATATCAAAACCATTTTAGACAGAAAAAATCAATTGGAGCGACCGACTGTTGCTAATATTGACCAAGCGGTTATTGTTTTTGCGGTTGCTTATCCAGAACCAAATTATAATCTATTGGATCGTTTTCTTGTCATGATTGAAGAAAAGGGCATTGAAGCCATTATTTGTTTTAATAAAATTGATATACTTACAAAAGAACAGGTGGCAATCATTAAAGCTATATATGAAAAAACCGGTTATAAGGTTTTTGCTACAAGTTCACTTGAAGAAAGAGGTATTGATTCTTTAAAAGATGCTCTATATGATAAAACGACGGTATTTGCCGGACCTTCAGGCGTCGGTAAATCATCGATTCTTAATCTCATACAATCTAAAATCCTTTTGGAAACGGGCATTGTTAGTGATAAAATCGGTCGAGGCAAGCATACAACCCGTCACGCTGATTTAATCTGTTTTCATGAGAACAGTTATGTTGTTGATACGCCGGGTTTTTCTTCGTTGGATATCGACCATTTATCTGAAGAAGATATAAAGCTGTATTTTAAAGAATTTTCCAGATATGAACCTTATTGCAAATTTAAAGGTTGTAATCATTTGAACGAACCAATTTGCGGCATTAAGGATGCTGTGAGAGACGGAGATATTTCAGACAGCCGTTACACCAGTTATAAGCAACTCATAGATGAATTAAAAGACATAAGGAGATGGTAGTATGAATTTATTAGCCCCATCCATTCTTTCAGCCGATTTTTCCAGGCTTGGTGAAGAAATTGAAACAGTCATTAATGCAGGAGCAGACTACATACATGTAGATGTTATGGACGGTCATTATGTGCCAAATATATCCCTTGGTCCACCGGTTATTAAATCTATTAGAAAAGCTACAAAAGGTTTCCTTGACGTTCATTTGATGATCACTGAACCGTTACGTTATATTGAAGCCTTTGCAGACGCCGGTTCGGATATGATTACCTTTCATCAAGAAGCAGAAGGCGATGTAATAGAAACCATTAATACTATAAAATCCTATGGAATCAAAGTGGGCTTAACCATCAACCCCAAGACACCTGTGACAGTACTTGATCCATATCTTAAAGACGTGGATATGATACTGATTATGTCTGTTGAGCCGGGTTTTGGCGGACAATCTTTCATGCCGTCTACTTTAGAAAAAGTACGGTACTTAGTGGAACAAAGAAAGAACTTGAACTTGAACTTTGATATTCAGATGGATGGCGGATTATCTTTCGATAATATTGAGGCAGTAGCAGAAGCAGGTGTTAATGTTTTTGTTATGGGGTCATCTATTTATGCCCAAGAAGATGTAGCTTCTGTTACAAGAGCTTACAAAAAGAGATTAAAGGCATTAGAAAGCTTGATATGAAGAGGGCACTAATTATTACAGGAGGACGCGTCTCGTTAAGTCAACTTAGAGAAGTGGCGGATAAGGACAATTTTGATCTTATACTTGGTGTGGATCATGGTATTGATCATATGGCACTATGTGACATATTACCGGATATTATCTTAGGTGATTTTGATTCGTGTCTACCGGATACCTTGACGTACTATGAGAAAAAGCACGTAGAAAAAATTGTTTTTCCGAATAAAAAAGATATGACCGATACCCAGTTGGCCTTTGAATTGATGGTAGAGCGCTCCGTGGATGAGGTTGTGGTTCTAGGTGCTTTAGGAAGTAGACAAGATCATACGTTGGCAAACCTTTTGCTTATGACTTATTATGGCAAAAAATTCAACCTTATTTACCTAGATGCAACGAATAAAATTAAACTGGCAAAAAGTTATCAAACCATTGAAAAAGGCCGTTACAAATATATTTCTTTACTGCCGTTAAGTGAAAATGTAAATGGTGTTAGCTTTTCAGGTGTCAAATATCCTTTAAATAAGGCGACGCTAAAGTCTTCCAGTTCTTATGGCATTAGTAATGAAATAACATCCAAATCAGCGATGCTAGAGGTTGATGAAGGGGATCTTCTGATTATTGAATCCAATGATGATTGATGAGTATCAAAACTTTCCATTTGTAGGATTGAATCACAAATAAGCCAATAGCAATGCTTAGATGTCTAAGACTTGCTATTGGCTTATTTATATTAAATATTTTAGTTATAATTCATTAGAAGTGCACTTGAAAACACATCAAATGGAATTATGCACGTACGATTTTGCCTGCACGTAAACATTTTGAACAAACTTTGATTCTTTGTGATTGTCCATTAATGACAGCTTTTACTGATCTGATATTAGGTTTCCATTGTTTGTTTGACCTTCTATGAGAATGACTGACTGCGTTA
>PGZS01000105.1:8480-9142 GCA_002841435.1 Firmicutes bacterium HGW-Firmicutes-3
TGAATGCAAGCATTACTTATAATAACTTTCAATTAATTAGAAAAAACCTATAAATCATAGGGAAAAGATGTTATAATACAGTGAGCAATAATCTCATATAACAGGGTTATAGTATCAAAACTATTTAGTTGAACTTAATTTAAATAGTTGAGGACTTAGTTAAGTTTAGTTTTAGTATTATAACCTGTATAATATGTTTTATGAAATTATTATACGACGATATAGATGAAGGAGGCATTTTTATGATTGGTAGATTAGATACTGGTTATGGAGAAGTGACAATTGATAATGAAGTCTTGGAAAAAGTTGCCGGCGTAACAGCGGTCGAATGCTATGGTATAGTCGGTATGGCTATGGTTAATGTAACCAGCGGTATTGCCAAACTGTTAAAAGGTGATAGTATCACTAAAGGTATTTCCTTAAAAGTGGATGATAACTGTATTCGAATCGACCTACATATTGTAATTGAATATGGTGTAAACATTAAAGCCGTCACAGACAATCTGGTCAGTACGGTCAAGTATAAATTAGAGACTTTTTCAGGTTTGGAAGTCAAGCATATAAATATATATGTAGAAGACGTCAGAGTGGACGAATAAGAAACTAAGGAGGAATACCAGTGACTACTTATAACATATCACCTAAGACATTGAAAAGTATGT
>PGZS01000106.1 GCA_002841435.1 Firmicutes bacterium HGW-Firmicutes-3
TTCATGGGCCAAAAAAGAGATTATGGCCGGATACAAGCTTGGCATCATAAAAGGTGATGAGCTTGGTAGGGTCAAACCTAAGCAATGGATATCCAAGTCGGAGGCAGCAGCAATTGTTAATAGGTTAATTGACTACTTACGATCGGATATTGGAGAAGACTACCGTAAATAAGCAAAATAAGGAGACCAATTATGAAATCATGGATTAAAAAGGCAACCGTATTTTTATTGGTTATGACCATATCGTTGACACCAGTTTACGGTGCAGAGCAAGGCGATACATATGGCAAGCGACTTGAGACTGTTATGCAGATGATTCTTAGTAATCATATCAATGCCGATGCATTGACACCGGAGATACTGTTTGAAGCAGCGATGAATGGCGTTTTTGACGTACTGGATCCTTATTCCATGTATATTGGCGCCAGTAATGCATCGTCTTTTACTGATACGCTTAATAATTCCTATGTGGGCATAGGCGTTTCATTAATTCAAGAAGGTGACTATGTTGTCATAGAACGCGTTTTTCTGGATGGACCGGCATATAAAGGCGGGTTGAAGGTTCATGATAAGATTATCAGTGCTCAAGGTACTTCACTGATTGGAAAAACACCAGCAGAAGCGGCTGCCATCATAATCGGAGAAGAAGGCACCAAAGTTATGCTTAGAATTAACAGGCAAGGCTATGAATTTGATTTGACTTTAGTTCGTGATAAGGTCACCATCAATGCCATTGACCAAGTCGATTTAACAGAATTATACCCGGACATACCAAAAAGTGTTACTGATCAAATCGGATTTCTGAAGATATCAAGCTTTACTAGAAACGTGGATGAAGAATTAGAGCCATTGCTTGCGGCTTACAAATCTCAAGGTAAAAAGTATTTGTTGTTAGATTTAAGAGATAATGGAGGCGGCTATGTGGATTCGGCAGTCAATGTGTCGAACCTATTGGTGCCGGAAGGTCCTGTACTTCGATTTGTCAACAATACCGGAAGAGAGATCGTTTACTACTCAGAACTAAAAGACCCAAGTTTTAAGATTGTTGCACTTGTGAACCGCAACAGTGCTTCGGCTACTGAATTTGTAGCGGCTGCTATTAGTGAATCCGGTATAGGAAGCCTCGTTGGAGAAACAACCTATGGAAAAGGTTTAGCTCAATATCTGTATACCTTAGATGATGGTGCTGTTGTTAAATTGACTCAAGAAACATTTTATTCCAGAGCCAATAACCCAATTAATGATATTGGAGTGACACCGGAAGTACTCGTCGAATATCCAAGTTATCTAACTAAAACGAGTAAATTCTATCCCCATGATAGGAATTCTGAGATTGTAGAAGTGGAGAGTATTCTTGCGTTTTTAGATTATGAAGTGGGGACGCCGGATGACTTATATGATAACAAGACCTTCGAAGCCATTAAGCAATTTCAAAGGGATCAAAAGGTCTATGTTTATGGAGTTTGCGATTACTTAACGCAAGACCTGCTAAACAAGGCATTTATGGAAAAGAAGAATGAGAAAGACTTACAACTGGATAAAGCTATAGAAACATTGATGAAACAAATGGGGTTATAGAAGAAAAATATAAATCTTCTTGACTTCTAAGTAGGCAAGTACTAAAATATAGAGGTTGTTTTGAAATAGAATGGGCGCATATTAATTTGAAGCAAAAAGTCAAAGAGGTGAAACATGCAGACGAAGTATATATTTGTAACCGGTGGTGTAGTATCTGGTTTAGGGAAAGGCATTACAGCAGCTTCCTTAGGTAGGCTTTTAAAAGCTAGAGGTTTGAAAGTAACCATACAAAAATTTGACCCTTATATCAACATAGATCCCGGAACCATGAGTCCATACCAACATGGGGAAGTCTTTGTAACGGATGACGGTGCTGAAACAGATCTTGATCTTGGTCATTATGAACGTTTCATTGATGAAAAGCTAAGCAAATATAGCAACATTACAACAGGTAAGCTCTACTGGTCTGTACTGAATAAAGAACGTAAAGGTGAATTTCTTGGGGCGACGGTTCAGGTTATACCCCATATTACCAATGCTATTAAAGACCGTGTCTATAGAGTGGGGAAAAACGTGCATTCAGACGTTGTCATTACTGAGATTGGCGGAACGGTAGGCGATATAGAAAGTCTACCTTTTCTGGAAGCTATTCGTCAAGTTGCCGGTGATGTAGGTAAAGAAAATGTACTTTATATCCATGTTACTCTAATTCCTTACTTAATAAAGTCAGGTGAAATGAAAACAAAACCCACACAACATTCAGTTAAAGAACTGAGATCAATCGGTATACAACCGGATATTTTGGTGTGTCGTACAGAACATGAAATGACCCAAGATATGCGTGACAAAATGGCGCTTTTTTGTAATGTAAGAAAAGATTGCATCATTCAAAACTTAGATGCAGATACCCTTTATGAAGTACCTTTGATGCTTGAAAAAGAAGGACTTGCCAATATAGTCTGTCGTCATCTTGAGATTGAGAACGTGGAACCGGACTTATCGGCTTGGTCTGCTATGGTACAGAGAGAAAAAGACCGTACAGAGACGATTACCATAGGTCTTGTAGGGAAATATGTAGAGCTTCATGATGCATATATATCTATTGTAGAGTCCCTTAACCATGCAGGTATTCATCATAATATCAGGGTTAATTTGGATTGGATTGATTCTGAAAAAATCACACCTGATAATACGTACGAGGTACTCAGCAAAGTAGATGGTATTTTAGTACCCGGAGGCTTTGGAGATCGAGGTATTGAGGGTAAGATTCTAGCTGTTCAATATGCAAGAGAGAAAAAAGTACCTTTCTTTGGCATATGCTTAGGTATGCAATGCGCAGTTATAGAGTATGCAAGGAACGTATTAGATATGGCGGGAGCCAACAGCTCGGAGCTTGATCCAGAAACACCATTCCCTGTTATAGATTTGATGCCGGAGCAAAAAGACATAGATGAACTTGGGGGCACCATGCGTTTAGGCGCTTATCCATGTAAAGTTATAGAAGGTACCAATGCTTATCGTGCCTATGACGATGAGCTCATTTATGAGCGTCATAGACATCGCTATGAGTACAATAATGAATACCGTGATAAGTTAGTTGATCAAGGACTCATTATTACAGGATTATCACCAGACGATCAATTGGTAGAAATGATTGAAATAGAAGATCATCCTTGGTTTGTCGGCGTTCAATTCCATCCGGAATTCAAGTCCAGACCGAACCATGCCCATCCCTTATTCAAAGACTTTGTCGGTGCTAGTATGGTTAAAGTGTAAAAACTTATAGTTGAACTTTTATATGTAAGATATAGTTATGAATGCACCAACATAATCTATACAAAAAAGCCTTTCATCTTAAGAGTGATGAAAGGCTTTTTGTGTTTGCCTTCTATGGTAAATGCTTATTCACGAATTATTCTAGCTCTTTGGACAACTGAAATCTTAATGTAATAGGAAGCATCAAGGTAGCCAAGGTAAGACCGAAAGCAAATTGCACCATATTAGCAGGGATACTAAACACCGGTATAATCCAATTACCATACATAATGCCATAAGTCACGTAGTACAGAATAACCATGACAGATCCGGCAACGATGAATGCACTTATTTTGTTAAAGTGCATAGCGATAGAAGGCTTAAAACGACTAATACCAAAAACAACCATCAAAGCAAGAGGAAGCAACAATGCAATGGCAAGTATAATATTTTGTGTTGACAGTACAGTCGATATAAGCTCGGTTTCATTTGCAATAACTTCATCAGCAATCAAGTCTTGGGTGGCATCTATAATTCGGTTGGAAGCAATTAACCCTCTTACTAAGAAACCGAAGCCTACCCATAAAAAACTGTAGAAGAAGGTAATAAAACCGGTTTTCTTAAGGTTGGTAAGGTCCTCGAACATATAACCGATGACATAAGCCATCAAAGCCTTAATGATGAAAGTCGGAAGAGCCCAAGAAGCATAGCCTAGATAAATATCAGCTAGAGCAGATCCGATACCGGCAGCCAGAGCACCGTTTCTCTTGCCAAGGACAACACCACAGCTAAGTACGAGTGCGTCGCCAATGTGGATATAACCGCCTGTAAAGGGAGAAGGGAAGCTTAAGATACTGGTGCTGATAAAAGTAAGTGCTGCCATTAGACCGGAGTAGGTCAAAGTTTTAGTTGTGTTTTTCATAATAATCATCCTAACTTGTTTTATTTTGACACTTGAACAAACTTATACTATAATGAAATTGACCTGCGTTAAAGTGTCAGTTTTAATTATATCAAGGGGGACAGAAGAATGCTACTTACACCTGAAATCAACTACGGACTAAAAAAACCTATCTATATGCAGATTCACGACTATCTTATTAAAGAGATGGTTGAAGGCAGACTGATGAAAAACGACAAGTTACCTTCCGTACGGGTTTTTTCAAATCACCTAGGTATAAGCCGTAATAGTGTAGAGAATGCCTTCAATCAACTCTTAGCTGAAGGCTATATAATAAGTGTACCTAAAAAAGGCTACTATGTGGCAGAAATCGAAGATATTAAAGGAAAAAAAATACAAAGTACGGAAGATGATTCCAGGGAGCCAAAGCTTCAATATGTATATGATTTTAAAAGTGAATATGTTGCAAAGGACAGTTTTGATTTTAAGTTGTGGAAAAAACATCTTAATCAAGTGATGAACTACGATGTGGATGTGTTATATGAGCATGGTGATCCTAGAGGGGAGCATATTTTACGTGCGGTCATTGCCAGACATTTTTATAGAACAAGAGGGGTGGTGACAAGACCGGATAGTATCGTAATAGGTGGTGGTATTACACCTTTATTAACCACCTTAAGTAAGCTGTTTGATTATTTAGAGCTGGATGATATCGGAATGGAGGATCCGGGATTCAACAAGGCTAAGCACGTTTTTGACTATAGTCATCTAAAAACCATACCGATAGAAGTCAATGAGAGGGGTATTGATATTGCCCTGCTTTATCAAAAAAAGGTTAGATTATGTTATGTTAGTCCATCACATCAATTCCCAACCGGAACCATTATGCCGGTGGATAATAGACTGAAGCTGTTGAACTGGGCAGAGAAAGTGAATGGTTATATTATTGAAGATGATTACAATGCAGAGCTTAGATTTGAAGGTCAACCCATACCTGCGATGCAAAGCCTGGATGAAGGGGACCGCGTTATCTATTTAGGATCTTTTTCCACCGTATTAGCCCCAGGTATACGCATCAGCTTTATGGTGTTGCCAAGGGCACTGAATCAACATTATGCTAGAAATATTGAATATTTTTCCCAGACAGCATCTAAGTTGGAACAGTTGGCATTGTCAAAACTCATTGAATCAGGAGATTTTGATCGACATGTCAAGAAAATTAGAAATTATTATGCAAAGAAACAAGGGAATGTGTTAAAATATATAAAAGAACATTTGCCCAAGGACGTTACTCCGGAACATGGAAAGGCCGGTCTTCAAATTATGCTAAAACTGCCTGACGGATGGGATGAGACGGAGGTAGTATTAGCTTGTGAAGAAAAAGGCATAGGTATTAGTGGTTTAGGTGTTTATAGAAGTATGGATAAAAATCCGTCAAAACCCTATCTTATCTTAGGCTACCGTGGCATAGATGAGAAGAGGATGGAAGACGGCATCAAGGAACTGGGGATGGTATTGATGATGTATAAGGAGACTTATTATGAAAAAAGCCTTATTGGTTAACGATTCCTTATTTGAAAGCTTAATATTAAAAGATCTACTCATACAGCTTAACTATGAAGTGGAGCTTGCCGATGAGTACGATGCCCTATATCAAGTGGAACAGTTTGAGCCTGAACTCATTGTGGTCAACTATATTATGCATGAAATACGTGGTGACCAACTCATTGAACAGATTAAAGAAGATAAACCGGATTTGATTTGTTTACTCTCATCAAGTAGTATGATACAAAAAGATGAGGTCAAGAAAAACATACTGGACGGTATTTTAAGAACACCGGTAAGCATGTTTACTTTGAAGGATCTCTTAAGAAGAGTTGACACAAAAATATCAAAGACCATTATTGAGAAAAAGATGAAAGTTAGTGAGGGTGAAGAAAGATTTTGTGACCATTGTAATGCTGATATTTCTGCATTTAGTCTTCATATTGTGTATTGTCCCTTTTGTGGCGAAGAATTATAGACTTTAATTAAGTCATACTACTTTATTCTGATTCAGTAAATGCGCAGATAAACACTTTTATAGATCATAGAAAAACCAGTATTTTGCAAGTATGCAAAATACTGGTTTATTTTATAATGATTCTATTTTTTCCGGTATGCTTTCCTTCATATAAGGCTTCATCGATTCGATTTAGAATCGAAATGTACTTCTCGTTGGGCTTAAAATCAGAAAGTCCGCAGGTAAGCGTTAATTTGAAACTATATTTTTCATATGTGAAGGTATGTGCGTCAACGGCGTTTAAGATTCTTTCCATAATAGGTAGCGCAGATTCTTTGGTTGTGTGGGGTAAGACCAACAAGAACTCTTCACCACCCCATCGTGACAAATAATCATAATCACGGATTTTGGATTGGATAAGTGCTACCACTTCGTTCAAGGTATAGTCTCCGCAGGGATGACCGTATTGATCATTGACCAACTTAAAATCATCAATGTCAAATAAAGCAAGGGAAATGGAAGTCTGATCCAGTTGATGATCAAGTAGAAGTTCCTTTAAAGTGGATTGTATAAAACGTCGATTATAAAGACCGGTTAAATGATCTCTAGAAGCCAAATATTCCGAGTGTTCTTTTTCATCTTTTAATTTGGTATTAATGGATTCCAATTCTTCGATATAGCTATTAAGAAGTTTACGGTTATAGACATGGTCAAGCTGATTGGTGATTCTGGACTCTAAGATGGTTTCATTAAAAGGTTTCGTGACATAATCGTTACCACCCAGTTGGAAACCTTTTACAATATCATCTTGATTATTATTTGAGGTGATAAAAATAATTGGTATGTGATAAGTTTCAGGCGTTTTACGCACATGCTCACAAACATCATAACCGCTACAACCTGGAAGGTGGACATCCAACAAGATTAAATCGGGTTTTTGTTCTCTTAACAGACCTATGGCTTCTAGGCCATTAAAGGCACATATATATTCATAATTATTTTTGATCATGAGATCTGTTAAGTACTTTTGGTATAGCCTACTGTCCTCAACAATCATAATCTTGAAAATCTTTTCCACTGAAGTTTCCGCCTCTCATTTCTGTTCCTATATATTTTATCGACATATAGGGAAAATTACAATAGCATCATGAAAATTATTATATAAATATAGGATATTTCTAATAAAGTGGGGGGATTCAAAAACTTTTACAATAAAAATTAATATGGTATAATTGGTTAAGGTATCAAAACTTTGTAGTTGAACATCACCTACTGACTGAAAGTGGATTTAGAAAAACTTAGTTTTGATATCTTGACAATAATGAGGTATTATAATTTGAGGGTATTTTCAGGTGAGATATTCACCATGATGTGTTATAGATAACAGGAGGTAATTTCTTGGAGAAACATTTAAAAATCGGCTTGGATATTGGATCGACAACCGTTAAGATGGTTGTCTTAAGTAGCCAAGGAGAGATGTTATATAGTAAATACAAAAGACATTTATCGGACATTAAGAGCACCGTTTTATCCATGATGGGCAGAGCATATGAACATTACCCAGAAGCCATGATCAGTATTCTAACAACAGGCTCAGGTGGACTCTCAGTTTCCAAGTGGTTGGATGTTGGTTTTATACAAGAGGTCGTAGCCTGTGCAAAAACAGTGGAGCATCTCATACCAAAAACAGATGTTGCCATTGAACTCGGTGGAGAGGATGCAAAGATCACCTATTTTGAAAGTGGTTCAATCGATCAACGTATGAATGGTACCTGTGCCGGTGGGACAGGCGCTTTTATTGACCAAATGGCGTCATTATTACAGACGGATGCCATGGGTCTGAATGAACTTGCAAAATCATATAAGGTTATTCACCCGATTGCAGCCAGATGTGGTGTCTTTGCAAAAACAGACATTCAGCCTCTTATAAATGAGGGTGCAGCCAAGGAAGACATTGCCGCTTCCATATTCCAGGCTGTGGTTAATCAGACCATTAGTGGACTGGCATGTGGTAAACCGATTCGCGGACATGTTGCCTTTCTAGGTGGACCGTTATATTTCTTATCGGAGCTTAGGAACCGTTTTGTGGATACGTTAAACCTTACAAAAGAACAAACCATAATCCCGGATCATTCTCAACTTTTTGTTGCGACTGGTGCTGCTATGGCTTCAGCACAAGAAGAACCTTTAAGGTTTGAAGAGCTCTAC
>PGZS01000324.1 GCA_002841435.1 Firmicutes bacterium HGW-Firmicutes-3
CAATAGGCAGTGCATTTATGCCAACAATTCTAAACTGAAAGAAGGTGAAAAAATGGAAAATAATACTTTTGGTAGTCGATTAAAGGCGTTGCGGATTTCGAAACGATTAACTCAGGAGAATTTTGCCAATCTTTTCTATCTTAACAAAAGCTCCATCTCTAAGTATGAAAAAGATAAAAATTTACCGGAAAACCAATTGTTGATCAAAATTGCTGATTTTTTTGAAGTTTCAGTTGACTATTTACTATGCAGAACCGATCAACCAAAACTTTTGCCCAGCAACCCCAAACCGATGACCTGTGAAGAATTTCTAAAATCTTACGTTTTTTCCAACGACGAAGTGGATTCCTTTTCTTCTTACTTCTCTTTCCCGGAAAGCTATAAGCAAGAAGTCCTGGATTTTATTAATTTCAAGAGTTCCAGCGGAAAGTAAGTTAAAAACTACGAAAATCATGTTTAAATAACTTGTTATAAAACAAAAGAAACACGTTTAGCGTGTTTCTTTTTTGTTGAACGATGAAAGCGCTGAGCTGTGAGTGCTTTTTTTGATAAAACGAAAGAGTCTGATGCAAATCAAACTCTTTCCTATTTTACAGCTAATCTCTTATTCGCCCAAAAGATAGGTTAAGGTGAATAAGCTATCCGTAATGTTGACATTTTCGACCACAACATCACTGGGTACATCCAAATCTAATGGACTGAAATTAAGTATGCCTTTCACACCCAATTCAGTTACCTGGGTTGCCACCTTCTGTCCTACCTCCCGGGGTACACACAAAATGGCGATGTCGATTTCGTTCGCCTTGATAAATTCATCAAGTTCATCCATATGTTTTACAACTACACTGCCAATAACAGTACCAACCGTTAATGGATCAACATCGAATACACCTTTTAGAATTACGCCTTCCCGCTTAAACCGTTCATAGTTCGCAATGGCATGACCCATGTTACCACCACCGATAATAATGCAATTATATTCACTATCAAGACCAAGAATCTCCTTGATAGCCTCCTTTAATTCCCCGACATTATAGCCATAACCCTGTTGACCATAACCCCCGAAAGAATTTAAATCCTGTCGAATTTGAGAAGCTGTCAGTCCCATTAAACTTGCTAATTCC
>PGZS01000107.1 GCA_002841435.1 Firmicutes bacterium HGW-Firmicutes-3
ATGTAAATACAAAAAGCTATATAGAGACTATATAGCTTTTTTATATATACATCAATTAACTATCCTGTTTTTTTGTTGAATAATATGAACTCACTTCATTTTTTTTCATATTTCAGGTATTTTTGTATATATATTTCTTGTTTTATTTCAATTTTTCATTAATTTTATTCATCTTTTTTATTCATCAACTTCTTTGTATTCTTTTTCATCTGACAGATTATTTTTAAACTCCATAGGCGTAACACCCATTTTCTTTTTAAATAATATGCTGAAATATTTGGGATCATTATAACCCACTTTTTCAGATACCTCATAGACTTTTATGGTATGGTCTTTTAAGAGTTGAATTGCCATTTTTAACCTATAATCCGTTAAAAACTCCACAAAAGTATAATCCGTATATTTCTTAAATAATCTACTTAAATAACTTTCACTAATATCCATGGCTTCCGCTACATCCCCAATAGCAATACCTTCGTGATAATGCTCTTCAATCCATTTAACAGCTTTGGTAACATATCTCTTTCTTCCGTCATAGTTATTATCATAACTTTCTTCGTTAAAGAGCAGGGTTTTTCCCTCTTCTATTAGTAATCGTCTGTCTTTCTGTTTGGTCTGTTCTTTTCTTTCTTCTAATACTTTAACCACTTTTTTAAGTGTGAAGTAAAAATCATCATCATCGATAGGTTTTAATAAATAATCTTTAACACCTAATTTAATGGCTTGTTGGGCATAATTAAAATCATTGAAGCCGGAGATAATGATATACTCTGCTTCATACTCGCCTTCTAATTTTCTGATCATCTCAATACCATCCATAACCGGCATGCTAACATCCGTTATTATGATATCCGGCCTAAGTTTTTTTATGAGATTGTAACCTTCTAAACCGTCCTTTGCTTCACCAATAACCTTACAACCAAATTCCTCCCAGGGCGTGGTTAGAACCATGCCCTTTCTAATATAGGCTTCATCTTCAACTATCACGATTCCAATCATAAGGTTTCTCCTTCATACAAATATGGTAGCCTTATGGCTACTTTTGTACCTTTGAATTTTTGGCTTTCTATATGAACACCATAGTCTTCGCCGTAGTAGAGCTTGATTCTTTGATCTACATTATGAATACCGATATGTTGATCGGATTTGTTATCAGATACTTTTTTTATCTCTTCTAGCGTCATACCGATTCCATTATCAATAATCTGAAACTCAATAATGCCTGCTTCAACAAAACCATTAATCTTTATCTCACCGTTTCCGGAATTACTACTTAGTCCGTGAACAATTGCATTTTCAACAAATGGTTGAATAATGAGTCTTGGCACCTTGCATTCTAAGATTGTATGATCGATGTTCCTAATAACTTTAAAAGCATTATTGTACTTAATTTTCTGTATGGCCAAATAACTATCAATAAAGCTGATGCTTCTTTTGACACTAACAAACTCTTCATCACAGTCGATACTGTTTCTTAGTATTTTTGCCAGATTGGTGACCACGCTTACCACTTCACTTTTTTGACCCATCTTAGCACTCCACTTTATAACATCAAGGGTGTTATAGATAAAATGTGGATTCACCTGTGCTTGAAGCATTTTTATTTCTGTCGTTCTAAGTTGTTGTTGTTTTTCAATAACTTTGTTCATATATGAGTTCAGTCTATCCAGCATCTGATTAAAATACTTGGCTAAGTCACCAATCTCATCGTTACTTCTAGCACTTGCCTTAACAGAAAAGGTACCTTCTTCAACCTCACCCATAATGCTGATTAAATCTCTAATAGGATGAGAAATGAACCGGGCCAAAACATAGGAAATAATACAAGAGATACTTAGGCTTACAATGGCGCCTATTAATAGGATAAGCCCAAGTATGCGACTAAAAGAATGAAAAATATTAGAGGAAACGTTGGCTATGGTCATCGTACCCAATTTCGCGTCTTCATAGTTCACCACCAGAAAACTATCTTTACTTATTTCATCTTTAATGCTTTTATATTCCAAGTTTTTCTCATAATCTAAATAGGAAGATCTTTGGAATTTTCCTTCCATACTGGCATTTTGTGTGTCCAATAATGTATAGGCATTATTATCAAGCAAGACCACGTGTAATGATAATCCCGAGTGAATCGCTTTCATTTCTTCTAAAATCATTTCTCTTGGTACGTCAATTAAGATGTATCCGACATGATTACCTTCACTATTAATAATTTGACGCCCTAAGCTAATGATGCTACTTTTGCCTGGAGAATAAATGATTTTTTGTGGATAGATTACCGTATGATTAACTTTGCGATCAATCTCTCTAATGATACCCCACTTATTCTTTAATCCTACTATGTATGTCTTTGGAATAGGTGTTGTGGAGTAAACAACACTGCCTGATAGATTTGTTATGTGCACGACCGGTTTGATGCTTTGTTCAATAAGTGCTTCATATATGATTTCATATACTGCATTTTCATGAATCTCATGTCCGTTTTCTATGGATATCGCTTGAATGATGTTATCATTATTCATAATACCTTGAATGATGCCTTCGTATTCAACGATCTTATCGTTGATTCTAAGATGTGCCCCTTCGACATTGGTATAAGTCTGATCGTATATGGTCTTATTTAAGAAATTTACAGACAAACCATACATCAAACTACTGATGATTAACAAAGGTATGGTGCTACATAAAATGAAAGTGGCAAATAGTTTATAAAAAAGTGGTATTCTTATTTGCTTCATCCTATTCACCGTCTTGTACCCTCATGACAACCATGTCCCGCCAGTTTCTTAATACACTGGCCTTTCTTTCATATGTATCCAGATTAGCTGCGTCAAAAATATTCAGTTCATCCATAGGCATAAGACCCATAGGCACATCAACATCTTCCCTGATTGATCGCAAATAAAATTGATCGACCATATAGGTCTGTACCTTTTTACTAAGTACAAAGTCAATAAAGGCTTTTGCTTCCTTCTTGTTTTTTGCATCTTTCATAAGCGCAATAGAATCGGTTATTACTGGCGTGCCTTCTTCGAAATAGACAATACCAACGTCTTCGCCTCTATGAAGATAGGATATGGCCGCTTCTTCCATGGTTATACCAATAGCAAAATCCCCATTGGCAACACCTTCATAGACCTCGGAAGACTTTGCTAATATTTTACCATTCAAATTGTTAAGCAATTTTTCTGCATTGTTCCAATTATATTCAGAGTCTGTCTGACCTAGATTTAGTATAAAGGATAACGCGATGAAGGCCGAACCGGATGTGCTTGGATCTACAAATGCCACCTTGCCTTTCCATTTTGGATCAAGTATATCCTTCCAGGATTTTGGTGCTTCTTCAGGAGAAACGAGTTTGGTATTATAAATCAACACGATGGGTAGAAGGTTATAGCCCAAAAAATAGTTTTCCTTGTCGTTATAATCTTGATGAATTTCATGATTATAGATGGATGTATATGGTTCAAATAGATCTTTATAGATATTCAAATATTCCTTGCTGCCACCCCACATGACGTCCATTAGATATTTATCCTCTTTATTATCTAAAGATTCAAGGAGATCCATAGTGCCAGCTGAGAGGTATTCCACTTGTATGCCCGTAGTCTCCTGAAATTCCTTAATAATAGGTATGATGATTCTTTCGTTTAAAGGACTATGAATCTTCAGATTATGACTTTCTGGTTCTTTTTGCATCAATAATAAAACACCTTCATTCGGTAATTTGAATAAGATGAGTCCTAAGGCTATAACAATTAATAAAAGAGTCCAATACCTTGGGTTTTTTAGATGTGACTTCCACTCTATTTTTGTTTTTATTGCTTTAGTTCTTTGATTCATTCATCTATACCACCTTTACACTTCTGTGATTGTTGTAAAGTTTTTTAACTAATTTCAAAATATGACTTTACATTTGGATGAAAACTTGGTAAATTAGTTGCATAGGCGTGGTTAACTCAGCTGGTAGAGTGTTTCCTTGACGTGGAAGAAGTCATGGGTTCGAGTCCCTTACCATGCACTAACAGAACAGAACCGTAATAACGGTTCTGTTTTTGTTTGTTTTGCAATATCAACATGATCTTTTCTATGTTATTGTGCCATATTCTTGAATTTTGTGTATTGACCGATCCAAACCAGATTAACGGTTCCTGTCGGACCATTACGTTGTTTGGCGATAATCAACTCTGCTTGATTCTTAAGTTCTGATTCAGGGTGATAATATTCATCCCTATACAGAAACATAACCACATCGGCATCCTGCTCAATGGCACCTGATTCTCGAAGGTCGGATAACATAGGTCTGTGATCCGCTCTAGATTCGCAAGCACGGGATAGCTGAGATAAGGCGATAACCGGTGCACTCATTTCCCTTGCAAGGGCTTTTAGGCCCCTTGAGATCTCCGAGATCTCCTGCTCTCTTGATTGGGTCTTGCCTGACCCACTCATAAGCTGCAAATAGTCTATCATAATAAGATCTAAGCCTTTTTCCATTTTTAGTTTACGACATTTTGCCCTGACTTCGGATATGGTAATACCAGGGGTATCATCTACATAGATTGGTGCATCTGCTAAGATGACTGCGCCCATGGATATTTTTGCCCAGTCTTCATCCTCAAGATCTCCGGTCCTTACTTTCTGAGCATCTACCATGGCTTCAGAACAGACCATCCGATTCAGTAACTGGTCTTTGGACATCTCAAGGCTAAACATGGCTGCTACTTTTCCTTCTTTTATAGCCGCATGTTGTACGACATTCAGTGCAAAAGCGGTCTTACCCATGGAAGGTCTTGCAGCTATTAGCACTAAGTCTGAAGGCTGAAATCCGGCTGTTCGATAATCCAAGTCCAAAAATCCGGATGAAATACCTGTTACCTTGCCTTTGTTTTTGGTCAACATCTCCAACTTATTCAACATTGGGTTTACCAGCTGAGAGATAGGTGTGAATTCTCCAGAATCATTTTTTTGAACAATATTAAAAATCCGCTCTTCAGCCCCATTTAATACATTTTCAATGGACACTGTACCATCATAGGCGTCTGCAGTGATTTCCTGACTGGCTTTTATAATCTTTCTAAGTGTTGATTTTTCTTTAACAATCATTGCATAGTGCTTCGCATGAGCAGAAGTCGGTACTGCCATTGCCAATTTTGATAAGTATTCAATACCACCAATCTGATCCAAGACCTTCTGATCTTGTAACTGAGATTGTAACGTAACCAAGTCAACGGGTTTATTCCTATTATACAAGGTTACCATGGCTTCATATATGAATTTTAAATCTGGATGATAGAAATCATCCTCTGTTATTGTATCCTTAACCGATTCAATAGCCTCGCGGTCCATAATCATTGAACCGATAACCGATTGTTCAGCCTCTAAACTTTGTGGTGGTATACGCTTTACTATGTCTTCCATATAGGTCACTCCGTTTTATCCGCCTCTAACTATGCAGACTATTCTCCTTCAACTTTGACCGATAATTCTGTTGTTACTTTTGGATGAAGCTTAATTTTAATAATATGGGTACCAAGGGACTTAATTGGTTCATCAAGAACCAACTTCTTTTTATCAACTTCAATACCTAGCTGCTCAGAAATTCCCTTTGCTATCTCTTTTGTTGATACCGATCCAAATGTTTTACCACCTTCACCGGCTTTTATAGCTAAGGTAATGGAGGATGCTTTAATTTTGGCACCTAATGCCTTGGCTTCATTTAATTCATCTTCTTTTTTTCTAGCTTCTGTGGCTTTTTTAAGCTTTACATCGTTGATTGCAGCATTGGTCGCTTCTTTTCCCAACTTTCTTGCTATGAGATAGTTTCTGCCATAACCATCACTGACCTCTACAATGTCACCTTTTTTGCCCACTTTTTTTACATCATCTAATAATACTATTTTCATGTTGTTTCACCTTCCTCTGAATAATTATCCAACGCTTCCTTTAATTTCACAATAACACCATCTATGGTTTCATTTGGAATCTGTGCACCGGCCACACTAAGGTGGCCACCACCGCCAAGTTTCTCCATAATGAGTTGTACATTGATGCTGTCATAAGATCTTGCACTAATATAAATAGTACCCTCAATGTCCGACAATACAAAAGACGCTTTGATATCTGAGATATTAAGTAGTTCGTCTGCCGCTTGTGCAGCTACGAGAGATGGGTTTTCTACATCTGATGGACAAACGGATATGGCCATATGATCACTATAAATCTGACAGTCCCTAACAGCTGTAGCTTTGGCCTTATATGAGGCCATATCGTTTTTAAAGAAACCTCTAACCCGAATAACGTCGGCGCCACTTCTTTTAAGAAATGCTGCTGCTTCAAAAGTCTTAACCCCAGTCTTTATAACAAAGTTTTTTGTATCGACTGTAATCCCTGCAAATAATGCATCTGCCTCAATCGGTTCTAATTTGACTTTGTCAGATATATACCTTAGAATCTCTGTCACCATTTCACATGTAGAGGACGCATAAGATTCAATATAACTAAGCACCGGGTTTTCAATAGGTTCTGAACTGACTCTGTGGTGATCAAACACGACAATATTTTTAAAATAGCCTAAAAGCTCCATATGTTCTGTGTAAGATGGTCGGTTGACATCCACAACCACTAATAATGTCTTTTCTTTAATATAGCTGATGGCTTCTTGGCCGGTTACGAATAGATTCTTCGGATAATGGTCGTTTTCAATCAGTTGAGTATGAAGGGTCTTTACGGATGAGGTTACATCATTGATAACAATGTTTGCAGGCTTATCCAGCAATTTGGCACAAGCATAAATACCCACAGCTGCTCCTAGGGAATCAAGATCCTGACGTTTATGGCCCATTATGATTACGCGGTCACTTTCTTCAATCAGTTCTCTAAAGGCGTAAGCCTTAATTCTTGCTTTTACACGGGTGCTTTTTTCAACGCCTCGTGTTTTGCCACCATAAAAGGAAAATTTATCGTTTTTCTTAACAACCGTCTGGTCACCACCTCTACCTAAGGCAAGATCCAATGCCATTCTGCCAAATTCAACGGACTGGAGATAAGAAAACTCATTGATACCGATACCCATGCTCATGGTTACAGGAAGCTCATTACCAATATTAATGCTACGTATTTCGTCTAATATACTAAACTTATTGTTCTTTAACTCTTCCATGTATTTTTGCTGAAAGACAAGGATATACTGATCTTTTTCAAATTTTTTTAGGACACCGTCAATTTTATTGGCGAATTTGCTCAGATTTCGATCAATCAAAGCCACCAGTAGAGGACGCCTTACATCTTCAATGCTGTTTAGGACTTCCTCGTAATTATCAATATAAATAAGGGCTGCAACTGCTTTTTGATCGTTGTTTTTTTGCTCAAGCATGAGTTCCTTTGTGATGTCGAAAAAATAAAGTGTAAAGAGCAGCTGTTCTTCATCTTCTGTAAGGTTAACAAGATCCAGCTCCTTGGAGTTCATCTCGATACGCATATGCTTGGCTATAACCCTATAATGACGTTCACCAATCTCAAATACCTTTTCAATCTGGCCTTCTATTTCAGACGGTAGCATTTCCCTGTTCAAACTGGGAATAATATCATTGATGTTCATTTCGATGATTTTGCTTTCGTCAATGTCTTCTATAGTACCGACCAATATGTTAAACGCTTCATTACACCACCGAATTTTTGCTTCAGGGTCTAAAATAACATTAGGAAGTTCTAATTTATCTAGGTAATCTTTTTGAACACCTGAAAAACTAAGGGCAAAATTAATAACTTCACTCATCAAGTGTTTTTTGGTTATTCTATTCATGAAATAGCCAGTCGCGCCGGCAATCAACCATAATATTACAAAAAATATACCCATACTTCTTTCAATAATTAGCATAACAATGGTCATAAACGTTATGACAAACATATAAAATAAGGGCCACGTAAAAAACTTCTGAATGCGCTGGTTGAAAGCCACCTGGTTCTTTTGATTCATATTCTCTACCTCTTTCAACTAAAACCTCATGCTTATAATTAAGCATTTCGACACTTAGATATTATATCATCTAATAGTTCATAACTCAACTTTACTTATTATAAGAAGAAGAGTGACTTCGTAGCGTTATAAAGTATTTCTATTTCAATACAGAGAAGTCCGTCTTCTTTGCGCATGTGCAAAGCTCGCGCTAAAATTAACGTTTTGTCGCGGTTTGCTTATAAATAAAAAGGCTTCCCACAACCTAAGTCATGAAAAGCCCAAAATATTAATCTAAAGTATAAGGCATCAAGGATACATGTCTTGATTGTTTGATTGCAATCGTTACAGCTCTTT
>PGZS01000325.1 GCA_002841435.1 Firmicutes bacterium HGW-Firmicutes-3
CTGATTTACTTCTGCATCAACTTCTGTGTCAACTTTTGCCTCAGCATCTGTATGACCTTCTTCAATTGACCCTCCACTACATGCTACAAATGTAAATAACGAAACAATCACTACCATAAATAAAAATATTTTTTTCATAATTAATGTTCCTCCATAAAATAATAAGTTTTGTTGATTCTTAGCCATTATATTTGATTTAACACACAAAAAACTGTCTCATGCATGAAACGACCTAATTTCAACATGAAAAGACATTATCTTATCCCAAAATGACGGATTCATGTTATAATCACTTGGAAGAATAACAAAGAGGCTACGCCTCGTTTTGCAAAGCAAATTGTTCCGGCAGGAAAGACTTCCTTAATAGTTAATGCAATGCTTCAACGCATTAACATAACATTGTCTTTCCTAGAGAATAAATAAGAGGAGTTTATTTATGTTTAATATAGCCCTTTGTGATGATAATATGAAAGACCTTTCAAATATGACCAACCTTCTAAATGATTACAAAAATCTCCAGTGTGATAAAACCCTAATAAAATATACGGCTTTTCAAAATGCTTTAGATTTAATTGCAGCAATGGAAATAGGAGAAAAATACGATGTAGTTCTATTAGATATTCTAATGCCTTTTATGACAGGTATGGATGCAGCGAAAGAGATAAGGGTATTTAATCAAGATGTTAAAATCATCTTTTTTTCCTCTTCTACGGAATTTGCTGTTGAATCTTATTCTGTTGGTGCTTACTATTATGCCCTTAAACCTGTATGGAAGGAACAATTATTTATTCTATTAGATAAAGTCTTTTCTGAAATTGAAACCCAGATTAACAAAAGTATTTTAATAAAAAGCAAAACCGGTTTAACCAGGATATACCTCCATAGGCTTGAGTTTGCTGAAGTTAACGTTAAGACTATACTGTATCATATGACAGATGGGTTAATCATTGAAGGTATTGGATCTATGTCCGAGTTAGAAAGTCTTCTCCTTGATGATAACTGCTTTATCAGGCCTCATCGATCATATCTTATTAATATGTCCCATATAAATACACTATACCCAAGGGAAATTAAAATGCAATCCCAATCTTTAGTCCCAATGTCTAAGGCGAATTATCAAAC
>PGZS01000326.1 GCA_002841435.1 Firmicutes bacterium HGW-Firmicutes-3
AGTCAGCGGTTGGGGGTCTCATGAAATCAATCAATACTTTTGGTTCCCCTGCCACGGGTGCGCCAATGCTTGGTCCTAAAAATAATCCCGATAAATTACATACTAAAATGTAAATAAGCATAGAACCGTAGAAAGATCCAAATTTCCTGCCGTGCTTACCCATGGTGGTTTCGGCAAAGTTATCCAGTGTATCCACCATAAATTCTACAACATTTTGAATACCTTCAGGTACTTTTTGGGGATTTTTAATTGCTTTTCTCACAATCAAGGCAATTAAAATTAGGACGCCACAAATGATCCATGAGTTAATCATTGATTCTGTGATCCAGAGCTCAAAGTTACCGATTTGGACTACTTTGGCAACATGAATGCTAAAATCCATCTGTGATCATCTCCTTTTGCTAGACATTTGAGACTGCTTAGACTTAAAAGTCAGTTTCTTCATCATCCTCCCACTCTAAGAATTCAACAGAACCATCGACTGGCACCTTAGGTTCAAGGGCGCCTTGCCAATAAGCCGCTAACTTCAGACTTAGAAGTGCTAGAATAACCGCCAAACCACTTATGGTCGGTATGGCTATACCCACAAAAAGAACGATAAATGTAACCACATAGCGTAACATATAATGCATACTCATATAGCTCTTAGCTGCACTAGGTGGTTTCTTTATTGCTCTTTTCAATGTGATTTCTAATAGTTTAATTTTTAACAAGGTGACCGAGCCGCCTAATAATATACCCCGCGCATAGGTAGCTACATCTTCTACCAGTAAAGCACCTACACCGAAAGTGATGAACAATATAATCAGTACTTTCCAAGAAAGAGGCCAAACAATTGACTTATTTTCTATCATGCTTAGAGCCCTTCTTTCCCGAATCAACTCTATTTAGAACGGTAACGAATAGGTTTCGAAAGGCTGCTAACACCCCAAGGATTAAAAATATGACTAAAAATAATCCATTGGTTCCAAGCTTCCCGTCTATCCAGTGTCCAATAAATATACAAAGAAAGATGGGTATTGCCATCAATAGACCAATCTGACTGACAAGGGCCAAATTCTTTAGATAATCAAATTTCATGACTTCTCACAACCCTTCTACAAGATAGTATTATACCTGT
>PGZS01000327.1 GCA_002841435.1 Firmicutes bacterium HGW-Firmicutes-3
TGTAATCACAGCTTCTAAAGAATCAACTTCAGCCCCTTTGTATTCGCCCAGTTTAATTTCAGGTTTTACCCCAACTTTGACGATAAAGGTTGCCCCCTCTTCTTCACTGATCTTTTCAATATTCTCAAGATCAGGCCGTGTTACCGGCTTAATTTCTGTTTCTTCCAATGCATTTGTATAAGCTGGTGCAAATGCAAAGTCAATGGCATCCTCCATAAATACATTTTTTCCGTAGTAGGATTCAATAACCTGTTTAGGCACTTTTCCTTTTCTGAAGCCTGGAACCGAAAAACGTTTTTTATTTTTATCATAGGACTTTTTAACAGCCTGTGAGTATTCCTCCGGACTAATTTCAATTTTAAGGGTTGCAATATTTTTTTCAATACTTTCTACTGTTGCACTCATGTTATCCTCCGTATCTTTCACTATAAATTATATTCACATTCAATTTTAACAGTATATCATAGGTATATTTTCATATCAAGGATGAAAATCAAGGTGTTTAAGAAATATTATGGGTGTATGCAGTCAAATTTAGCAAAGATGATGCGTCCCATTAAAAAACTGCCTCAATCGAGACAGTTTTATCAATCAACCACCTAAATAGGCTTGCTGGACTTCCGGGTTTACCAGCAGCTCCCTAGCATTGCCAGAAAGTTTGATATATCCGGTCTCCAGAACATAGGCGCGATTGGCAATATGCAAAGCTTTGTTCGCATTTTGCTCCACTAGCAATACAGTCGTTCCGGCATCATTAACTGTTTGAATCATATTAAAAATCTCATCAACTAGAAGCGGAGCCAGACCCATTGATGGTTCATCCAGAAGAATCAGCTTGGGTCGCGTCATTAAAGCCCGGCCCATAGCCAACATTTGCTGCTCACCACCACTCAATGTTCCAGCAATTTGTTTGATTCGTTCCTTAAGTCGAGGAAAATTCAGGAATATTTTCTCCATGTCTTCCTGAATCTGATCTTTATCATTTCTGATATATGCACCCATCTGCAGGTTTTCAAAAACTGTCATTTCTGCAAAAATACGCCGTCCTTCCGGAACATGGGCGATTCCCAAAACCGGGATCTGATGGGCTTGCACCTTGCTG
>PGZS01000328.1 GCA_002841435.1 Firmicutes bacterium HGW-Firmicutes-3
TACAGGTAGATCGCCCCATACGGAAGGGTCGTATTTGGTTACTTGTATTTCCGGTGATAAAATATGATGGATTAAAACCATGGCCGCCGCTTTATTAGGTGCATTAAAAGGCATCGCCATAAAATGTGTATTACCTATGGTACCTTTGTCAAATAAGAAACCTTGAGCTGTGTCCGGGAACGAACCGTCAGCAATCTTACCCGCCACATGAAAAGGTGTATAGGTCATGGTCATATAGACTTCTCCGTCTTCAAACATGTTATCAAGCTGTGCATCTTCCGCAGGATAAGTTACACCTTCACGCCACAAATAAGGCTTTAACTCTTTTAAGTAATCCAGTGCCGGCTGTATGGTCTCTTTTAGAGTTGCTTTATCTGCAACATGATCTAAAAAAACTTCATACCCAACAATATCATAAATAATATTTCTTACAAAGGCACTACCAGTGAAATGACTTGCATCGATATACGTCAGTTTCCCAGGATGGGCTTTAGCAAGCTCTAATAACCCTTGATGGTCTTTTGGTAAAGTGGTCAACTGCGCTGTATCACCAATAAATACCATTTGTGCCTTACCATAAGGTGCCTCATAGCCCTCAACCGGTTGACCGAAATCATACAAGACATCTGGTGATGTCCCATCTAAATAAGTGTTGAAATTAGGCAATTTCTCTGTAAAGGGTCCATATAGTAAGTCGTTGTTTTTTGCACTGTAAAAGTTCTCACCGTTAATCCAAAGTACGTCTATGGTGCCTTCACTGTCTAGCTGCTTTTCATTTAATAACTTAGGTAAATATTCAGCAGGAATCATGGGCACTCTCTCTAGTGTAACTTCGTATTGATCCATTAAAGATTTTGCAACGGTTTCATCCAGCCATTTATTAATGTCTTCACTACCACCCCATCCATAAAAGGTTACAGTAGTACCACGTGCCGCTTCCACAATTTCATCAAAAGTCATATCCGCAATATCTTTTTCCGTGACTACTTCTTTTTTACACCCTGCTAAAACACTTATAAACACTAACATTAAGACCAGTATAACACATATTTTTTTCATATAATCCTCCCTTTTTATCTTTAACCATTTTTACATATTT
>PGZS01000108.1 GCA_002841435.1 Firmicutes bacterium HGW-Firmicutes-3
TGAAAAAGTGCTCAAAATTGATGAAAACAACATAGAAGCGCGAATGGGATTAGCAGAAGTCTATGTAATAACAGATGAGATTGAAAAAGCAATAAAATATTTAGAAGAAGTAATAGAAATAGATGATGAGTATGTAGATGCGTATATAGAACTGGGCAGAATTTTAATTGAAGAAGGACGATTAGAAGAAGCCAATAAACTATTGGAAAAAGGATTAGAGAAAACTGGTAATGAACAGATAAAGGCATTACTAGAAAGCATAAATGGAGTAGATGCTGAAACTGATACAGGAGAAAATTCACTGGAAGAAGATTCAATTGATGTTGAAGCTTCCGAAATTGGAGAAATACCATTAGATGACCCAGAAAAGATTATAAGTTTTATTGATCATAACTTTGAAAAATGTGTTAGGGATTTTTATGGATTAGGAAGCAAAGCCATTCGTTGGAAAGATATAGGATTCAAAAGTGAACTGGCGCTATCAGATGAGTACGGACCAATAGAGTCATTTGAGGATTTACAATGGTTTATAAATCTAAGTCATATATATCCTGGTCCAGGTGAAGATAATTATGGGGTCAAAGGAAATTTGAATAGCTTAAGTGGATTAAGTAAATTAAAGCATATTGAGTTTGACTATACAAAAGTAGAAGGGAACTTAAGTAGCCTAAGTGGATTAAATCAATTAGAATATATTCTTATAGATAGCACACAAGTTGAAGGGAACATAAGTAATTTAAGTGGATTAAATCAATTGAAGTATATCTTTTTGTTCGGTGACAATCAAATAGCAGGTGATGTAAGTAGTTTGAGTGGATTAAAACAATTGGAACATATAAGAATACATAGTACTAAAATAAAAGCCAATCTAAACAGTCTTAGTCCATTAAGACAGCTTAAAAGCATTGGTCTAAACGGATCACAAGTTGAAGGAGATCTAAATAGTTTGAGTGATATGAAGCAACTTAAGCTTATTTACTTAAGTAACACACAAGTTAAAGGGAATCTAAGTAGTTTAAGTAAGTTAAACCTACTTGAAGAAATACAACTATCTTCCACTCAAGTGGAAGGGAACTTAAGTAGCCTAAGTGGATTAAGTAATTTGGAGTGGATAAATTTAAATGAAACCCAAGTTACCGGATCCTTAACCCTACCAGATGGCACTGTTGTCACAGGCAACTAAAAAAAGAAGTATTTTGATGTTTGGACGAATAGTAGCATTATTTGATCATCAATAAGAAGAAGAGAAGGTAGTAGGTTGTCTGGATAATCCAACCTTACTAAATCATCATATACGGAAAACTAATAAAGTTATAGGGGTAAAAGCTATGAATGAAATAATTAAAAAAGTTTTTGACGGTCGCTATATATTTATTAAAAAGCTAGGTGAAGGTGGCATGGGCGAAGTCTATTTGGTAGAAACCAATGATCGCTTAAAACACCAACGTGCGATTAAGGCGTTTTCAATAAATCAGACGGTAGGTCAAGATGTCCTTCATGAAGCTTTTGTCTTGAAAGCGTTAGAACATGAAGGGATTCCAAGAATTATTGAAATAAAAGAATGTATCGACATACAATATATATTTATTGTGCAAGAGTTTATTGAAGGCATAACCTTAGAAGCAATTTTAGAAGATAATAAAAAGATTAAAGATAAAGTTGTTTATGAGTGGGGAGAGCAGTTAGCAAAAATCATACAATACATTCATGGTAAAAAAGTATTACACCGTGATATTAAACTGGAAAACATTATGTTGACAAGTGAAGGTGTCATTAAGCTCATAGACTTTGGTATTGCACAAAAATCCAATGAACTTGTAAAACAGGCATACACACCCAAATATGCCTCACCAGAGCAACATAAAGGTGGGGTACTTAATGAATCAAGTGACATATACAGCTTAAGTATGGTGTTGTGTCATTTGCTTACAGGTAAGTTACCAATCCTTAATGAGAACTTAGATGCATATGCTTTTGTACCAAAATTGGATGCTGACCACTATATGTCAGGTTTAGTGACAATAATAAAAAAAGGCCTAGAAATAAGTCCAAGAAAGAGATATCAAAATAGTCGTGCCTTAGTTAAGGACTTTAACCGTATACATAAATTAACAAAGGATTACAAGCGCTATGTATGGAGAAGAGACCTTGCAGTAGGATTTACCATTTTACTAATGGTATCCGGTAGTATACTAATTTATGGTGGAAAAGAACAGTTGGCATATGAGGCAGAAGTAGAATATAGCGCATTATGCCAAGAGGCGAATGACCTAATTTATTCTAATCAAGACTATGATCAAGCAAAACTTGTCTTAGAGGAAGCACAAAGAATTTTTGAAGACCGTCTATCAACATATGCAATTGAAGCAGAGCTCTTATTGCATCAAAAAGACTATGAGGCGGTTTTGATACATATGAATCAGCTCAATACTGCATTTGACCTGAGCAGGCAAGACCGACTTTATTATATTTGGGGAACGGCATATTTTGAGCTAGAAGATTATGAGAATGCCTCATTTTACATCGGCTTAGCTTACGAGTCAGCACCATACGAAGAAGTATACCTGAGGGATTATGGCGTTAGTAGTGCAAGGAATAATGATTATGTGACCAGTGAAAAAATGATTACAGCTTTAAAAGAAGGTAGTTATGCATCAGACATATCATTTTATGTAACAGCAGAGTACTTTATGGCAACGAATCAATATGAAGAAGCGCTAGATGATTTTAGACGGGCACTTGATAGTAGTCAAGATATGGAAATCATTGAACGATGCTATTTATCTATGGCAAAGCTATATAAATCACAACAATCAATATTGGATCCATACGCTGAAAAACGTGTTCAAGTTTTAGAAGAAGCAAAAGAAGTATTAAATCGAAAAGACCACCGAATCCTGATGGAACAATTAGGAGAAGCTTATTTTGATTACGGTAGACTATCAGATGATGAAGATGTTAAAAATCAAGCTTTAAACAATGCATTGAATACTTTTAATACATTGATTGAACTGGGGAATCATCAGATACACATATATCAAAATAAGTTAATAATACATCAGTTATTAAAGGATTATCAAGAAGTAGAAAAAACAATTGGTGAAATGCTAAATCTATTTCCAAATCAAGTCTCAGTTCAATATCAATTGGTTTGGCATCATTTAATAGTTGAAAACGATAAGGAAATAAACGAAAGAGATTATAGTAAGGTTTTAAAAGCATTTAATGGTATCCATAATTATTCAGATGTTGATTATAAACAAAGTGATTATATTCAACTAAAAGGATTTATGGAGGAGCTTATTATAAACCGATGGGTTGATGCAGCAGATGTAAAATGGAATTAATGAGTAGATTAACCATTTAATGATCTAGATGATGTTTAGCGAGTTGTATGCCAGCTAAGAGTTATAGTTCAAAATGTCTTTGGATGGTAAAGAAATCTTTTAAGATGTAAAAATTCTAAAGATTACTATAATTCATTATTTAATTCAAGTGAGAAAGATTTTATATCAGATTATAAGCATATTATTGTCAGAATAGATGATGATTCCTATATTTTATAGAATGCGGTTAAGTGTTCCAGCCTGTTAATAGAAGGAAGACCCTATGTTCCATTAAGATTTATTATTAAGGCTCTTGGCAAAAAGTTAAACGGAAAGCAGAAGGTCCAGCGTTGAATTAAATGTTCTTTTTTTGTAAAAACCACCAATACGAGAGGGGAAATATATGTATTTAGATCAAATTCTATTTTATTTATCACTACTATTCTTTTTTGTTGTCTTAACGATGATGTTATATTTAAGCAAATCTCATAGGGCTGGTTCCAAATATAAAAAAGCATTAACAGATGAAACAAAAGCTTTAAAGACCTATATGAATACACTAAGTACAAAAAATTTTACACAAGGTAATCTAACAGAAGACTTATCATCAGATGATCCGATGCTCCTAGGTGAGGATACAATCCTAATTTCAAAAAACATTTACAAAGATTTAGAAAATCGGATTATGGAAAGTGCCGAGCTAGATGTTTTTGAAGGGAAGTACACCATTGAGAAGGAAATCTATGTAGGTAATATGAGCAAGATTTTTCTTGCACGAAATACAAAAATTGGTAATCAATGGATAATCAAATTTATATCTACGAGCCAGGGTAGCTTAGCTAATGAAAAAGAAATTCTGAAGCTACTTAATCACATTAATCTTCCTCAAATTGTTGATGTGTTTGAGAATGATAAAGGGATTTACTTAGTTGAAAGTTATATTGAAGGGGAAAGCTTAGAGAATGTTTTAAATGATTGGGATGAAGAAATTGGTCATGTTGTTATTAAAAGTTGGTTTGAACAATTAGCACAGGTAATTCAATATTTACATTCATTTAAGAATCATCCTATTCATCACTTTGATTTAAAGCCCAGTAATATTATGGTAACACACGATAATAAGTTGGTGCTAATAGACTTTGGCATTTCAAAAAGAGCCGGTATTGATGATAACTTGTCATCGGGGGTTAGCTACTATTATGCAGCACCAGAACAAATCCCTGATAAAATCCATAGTGGATTTGAGCAGGTTGTTGAAGAACGTTTTGGACATAACTTCTCAAAAGATAAAAACTGGAAATTAGATGCGAGGACAGATATTTATAGCTTGGGAGCGGTCATATATCGTGCTGTTATGGGTAAATATCCTGTTCTAGGCGAAGTGAAAAAAATATACGAACGTATACCAAATGAATTGGCAGCTATAATTCTAAAATGTATAGAGATGGATCCGGAAAAACGATACCAATCCATTGAAGATATATTAATTGATCTACAGAAACTAAATTTGACAAAATTTAAAATGATAAGAACTTTATTTTTTAGAAAAGTAGCATTCTATATAGCGTCAATAGCATTTATAGGTGGCATACTTTCAATGCTAAGTAGTACATATATATTAGGACAAGAAGAATTAGCTACAATTAGTGTAGCACCAAATGTGCTAACCATATCACTACAACAGACAGGTGAGCTTATTATAAAAAAACAAATGCCTAATGGGAAAATTATAAAAATCGATACGGATCAAGTTAAATGGTCAAATGAAAACCATGAATTATTAAGATTTGATGGTAACCGTGTGATAGGCATGAATTTAGGTAAAATGGAAATGAAGGGTTATTACCGAGATAAGCTAGTCGAGATACAAGTAGAAGTAGTTAATCCAATGAATAATATGGCTGAAATATCCCAAAGATATGATGAATCGTACAAAGTTTCAAAGTTTTTAGGCACCCATGAACGAGAATGGGTAGATGGTATTAACAATGAGGCCGAATGCGTTTCTCCAGAGAGTATTGCTTATAGCCATAATAATGACATTTACTTTACAGATTCTGGTTTGTTAAGAAAAATAACAGATGGTCAAGTCGAAACCATTCATCTAGAACCCTCATATATTAGGTTCGATCGAATTCGTACATTTGAAGATGAATTATTTTTATTAACTTCGCCATGGCAAGAAGAAGAGACTAACTATTTTGCAATCATAAAGTATAATGGGACCGAAGCAAATACAATGTATTTAGGCGATGCGAACTCTAGCAATATACTAGACTATAAAATCGCGAAAAATGGTGACATATTATTTATTGAACAAAATGACTGGATAGGCAAAACGTATTTAAAAAAAATAGCGGTTCTTAGTCAGGAAGTTGAAATCATTACAGAACTACCATCTACCATTAAATTCATGGAGCAAGGCAAAACGGATGATCTATATTTTTCGGCTCCGGAATCAGGTCTTATTTATTTATTTCAGGATAATGAACTGAAATATTTTCTGGGCGCTGAAAATGAAAGACATTTTATTGATGGAACAGCTCCTTTATTTTATGAACCACAACAAATGGTCTATAAAGAAGATAAACTCTTTATTTGGGATTTTAATACATTAAGATGTGTAACGATTTTTGATAATGGGTCAGTAAATGCTTATACAGTTGCAGGAGAAGCGAGTCCTGATTTTCATCAAGAAATAGATTCATTTGAGTATACTTCTGATGAAATGATTTTTCCAAACAGCAGACTTACTGAAATGCTTATATATGATGATACTATATTCATTACCGATCCAAAAAGAAGTATAATTTGGACAATATACTAGTAAATTTTAGAAGCATATAACAATATCCATAATTGCTAAGGTGTTGATTATAAACAAAGTGATTATATTTAAATAAAAGGAACAATAGAAAAACTTATTATAAATATAGGGGTTGATGAAGCAGTAAAAATCCATAGGGCTATTAGAAGCGAAGAAATCAGTCATTTTTAATATTGTCGTGTACTTATGGATTCAGAACCAACAAAATGAGTTAAATATTAGTATCATCATTGAAAATTAATGATATATATGCAGGTAACAATCTGAATTGTATGTGAGAACTTTTTATTAAGACGTAGAATTCAGACAAAAAAATACATAAGAAGTGGAGATATTATTATGAAGAGAATTGGATTAGTGGTTTTGATGTTGTTTTGTATAGCGGGTTTTATGCTGGCTGAAAGTTATGGTTCAAATAAGATTTTAGATGGTAAAGAAATATTCTTTCAAGCTGACAGTGGTACGCAACACTATTTAGATTCAGAGGGAACATTGTGGAAGTGGGGGCGAGATTTTAACACGAGTGGAGAAGTATTTATTAATAAACCTATAATGGTTGATAATGATGTTATGTATTATTCAAATAACTTGAGATTAAAAAAAGATGGAACACTATATTATTTTGAAGATAAGGTTGAAAAAGTTATTGTTAATACAGAATCAGGGAATAAAGAAATTAAAGTGTCGAAGATCATGAAAAAATATATAATCGATGATCAGAATAATCTGTACTGGACTGACATATATTTAGACTATAATTACCTAGAAAAGACACTAAAGGTCAATTATATTGCAAAAAATGTAGTGGAAATCATTGACTTCGAATCAGTATTAGCAATCATTGATACAAGTAGAACGTTATGGATTTGGACACCTGATGGACATGACGAGTTTGGCTTATTAGGTAATGGTAGTATAGGTGAATATACAGGAGAATCAAGTCTGAATAAGATTAGTGAACAAGTTTCAAAAGTAGTTAGTGACCATACTTCGATATATGCAATTACTAATTCGGGTGATGTTTTAGGTTGGGGAAAATATAGTATTAATGGAAATCTAACCCCACAGAAAGTAATGTCAAATGTTGAAGAAATTTATTTCCCTAAAAACACGGAATTATTTTTTAAGATGAAAGATAATACGTTACATGGTTATAAGGAAATTGAAGATTTTGCAACGGGAGAAAACAACTACAAATTGATAAAAGTCCATAGTAATATTGTAAAACCATTTGGAGACTATCTGCTTGCTCAGAATGGAGATTTATTATACTACGACCAAACAATGGACTCATATAAAACTATTTTAAAAAACGTTAAAGATTATTATGATGAATTATTTTATATATATGAGGATGATTTTATAACAGAATTTAAGCATATTATTGTCAAGACAGATGATAGTTTGTGGACAGCTGGAAGTAATTCTAATGGTTTGTTAGGAGTAGGGCTAAATAATAGTGATAGCTATACTTTAGAAAATGCGGTTAAAGTAATGACAGATATTAAGCAATACTATAGTAGTGGTGGTACGACGTACGTGTTAAAAAATGATGGTTCTTTTTGGGGTTGGGGAAGCAACAGTTATGGACAGATTGGTGATGGTACAACAGAAAATAAAAGCACCCCTGTCAAGATAGACTTCGCAGATATTCGAATGCCAAAGCAGAATACCTACATCTACGATCAAGAAGATCCAGGCGCATCCATCGTCCTACCTTCAGATAGACTTGAATCGGTAATCAATCAAACAACCGCGATAAACACAGTACGAGAAGCCACAAAAAACCTAACAGAACCACAGAAACAATCAGCAACAGGAACGGACTTAATAACACTGTATGCTGAAGAAGCCGTAGCATTGTCCGGAAAAGTAGTGGTAGAAGGCAGTAACGTCACCTTAAATCAA
>PGZS01000329.1 GCA_002841435.1 Firmicutes bacterium HGW-Firmicutes-3
GTATCCTTCCATCCATTTACTGTAGTCAACCCGAAAGCCATTGGTGAAGTTGAAATGGATTTCCTCATCACGCCCTTCACTTCTTAGGTATTCTGCCCATAAGCGCATTGTCGCATCCGCACATTGCTGCAGGTCTCTATCACCTACTTCTATGGTAAGTACCGCAACATGAACATTTTGATTGGCTTTTTTACTTCCGTCATACAGCATTACCTCCGCACCATCTGGTTTCAATTCAAGATTTCTTAGGAAGTATCCAAATGAATCGCTGCTGACATCAATCCTTACAAATCCCTCCGGACAATTGATACGGTCTGTTATATTTGTGCCCTCAGGGTTTATGTATAGGAATTCCTCACTCTCAGAGGATTCTTGTTGGTTGTTTGCCCTATCTTTTTCAACTATCAGTTCCTTAATACTGCCCTCGTCTGTTCTACAACTGGTGAATAATAGTGCTATCATCAATAAAACAATGTTTATAACATGCTTTTTCATTGTACCCTCCTTGTATCAACCATATTTCTAGTCTAATATCATTAAAAAATAGATAGCATTCGTCTCTACATATTTATACCCGTACATAAATCCCCCTTATTAAGATTAAGAAGTTATTGCATGGGGATTATCCTCAACATCGTGATGCGCTTTTTTAAAATATAGAGGGCGTGGGATACCCCTACTCTTCAACCACCTTTTGTCCGACAAAAAGGAAGCTTACCCTCATAAAAATTATAGCATACCTGTGAGAAATGTCATTTTATTTTGAACAAAAAGGCTATGCCTCGTTATCTCGAAGAGATATTGTTCACGGCGAGAAATGTCTTTGACGTATTCTGCCACGCTTCAAGGCTGAATACTAAAGTATGACTTTCCTTGAAAAGAACAAAGAGGCTACGCCTCGCTATGCAAATGCAACTCTCTTAAGTCCTATTTCCTTGAACTTAATCATTAGCCTTCCGTAATCTTTTCTCTTCCTCTTTGTTTGATGTTTTCGATTGTACCAATAAACTAGACGTTTAAGTATATATCTGTCTATTCTAAGTAGTACCCTTATTGGCGATTTACCGTAGTAATTTCTCC
>PGZS01000109.1 GCA_002841435.1 Firmicutes bacterium HGW-Firmicutes-3
GTTTTTTAAACTGAAGGAGCACGGCACCGATGTAAGCACCGAATTATTGGCAGGATTAACAACATTTATGACAATGGCGTACATACTCATTGTTAATCCAAACATTTTAAGTGCCACAGGCATGGACAAGAACGCACTTTTTACAGCAACAGCGGTAGCGGCAATTGTAGGAACCTTGTGTATGGCTTTGTTTGCCAATTATCCCTTTGCATTAGCACCGGGAATGGGTTTGAACGCATACTTTGCCTTTAGTGTTGTTATTGGCCTTGGTTATTCATGGGAGGTTGCCTTAACAGCGGTTTTTGTTGAAGGTATTATCTTTATTCTCTTAACAGCGGTTAATATTCGTGAAGCGCTGTTTAATGCCATACCCCTTAATCTAAAATACGCAGTAAGTGCCGGTATCGGTCTTTTTATTGCCTTTATCGGATTTCAAAATGCCGGTATTGTCGTGGATGATAAGGAAACATTGGTTGCCCTTGGGAATCTAACTTCTTTACCGGTGGTCTTGGCGATTATCGGCATCTTACTAACTGGACTTTTGGTTGTTAAAAAGGTGAAAGGTGCCATCTTAATTGGTATCCTAGGCACTTGGATTCTAGCCATGATCAGTGAAGTGTTAGGGTGGTATGTACCTGACTTTATAGCTACCTTCCCAACCATTCCATCGGCTATTATGCAAGCGCCACCTACATTAGCACCTATTTTCTTTAAGTTTGATTTTAGCCAGGTATTGACATTGGACTTTTTGGTCGTGGTCTTTGCCTTCTTATTTGTAGATTTATTTGACACCCTTGGTACCTTAATCGGTGTTTCTAGTAAAGCTGGATTCTTAGATGATAAAGGTAATTTGCCAAAGGCAAAACAAGCTTTATTTGCAGATGCCGTAGCAACAACCGTTGGTGCCGTTCTTGGTACTTCAACGACGACCACTTATATTGAATCTGCAGCAGGTGTATCTGACGGAGGAAGAACAGGGTTAACAGCGGTATCTACTGCTGCACTTTTTGCTATTGCCTTATTCTTCTCCCCGATATTTTTGGCAGTACCGGCTTTTGCAACAGCACCGGCTTTGATCATCGTTGGGTTTTATATGATGGAATCAGTTGCTAAGATTACCTTTAGTGATTATTCAGAAGCCATTCCTGCATTCTTAACGATGATTGTAATGCCATTAACTTATAGTATATCGGATGGTATCGTGTTTGGTTTCGTATCTTATACCATCATTAATCTGTTAACAGGAAAATCAAATAAACTAAGTATATTGATGTATATCGTTTCTATATTGATGGTTGTCAATTTCATCATATAAAGGTATAATATAAAAATATCAGAAGGATATTAAAGCATTTTCAAAATAAAATAAAACGTAATACTATAATTTAATCTCCATATGACTGGCGGAAAGTGGGAGCACCCACAGGGAGTATGGAGACACTCTGATTATCAGAGTACGAATGCCGGCCGCCTGGGCGCTGAACCTATAGTTCATGTGCTTGGGCGGTCTTTTTTGTTCTTTTTCATCAAGATTGTTTCGAGCAAGACTTAAAAAAGGAGTGATTAAGATGATGAAACAATGGAGTGGTTTTAACCAAGGCGATTGGACCAAAAGCATTAATGTTAGAGACTTTATTATGAAAAACTATACGCCCTATGAAGGTGACGACAGTTTTTTAGAGTCGGCCACAAATCGTACAACAGAAATGATGAACACATTGGATGCTCTAAGATTAGAGGAAGAAAAGCGTGGGGGCGTTCTTGCCATAGATACGCAAACAGTATCATCACTACTTACCTTTAATCCGGGCTATTTGGACAAAGACAATGAAAAAATTGTCGGATTGCAAACCGATGAGCCCCTAAAAAGAGCAATCAATCCTTTTGGTGGCATTCGTCTGACAAGAAGTGCCTGTGAAGCTTATGGCTACAAGCTTAGCCAAAAAGTGGAAGAAGGCTTCACCTACAAAACAACTCATAACGACGGGGTTTTTAGAGCCTATACAGATGAGATGAAAAATGCCAGGCGTATCGGCATCATAACAGGTTTACCCGATGCCTATGGTCGTGGTCGCATCATTGGTGATTATAGGCGCGTTGCTTTGTATGGCGTTGATTTTCTCATTCAAAAGAAGAAAGAAGATCAGTCATTACTCGGCCAAGGTTTAATGGATGTGGATAATATTCGTTTACTGGAAGAAGTCTATCGACAAATTGATTTTTTGAAAAAGCTTAAAAAAATGGCAGCAGCTTATGGCCATGATATCAGTGATCCTGCTGAGACGGCTATGGAAGCCATTCAGTGGACATATTATGGGTATCTAGGTGCCATAAAAGAACAAAACGGTGCAGCTATGAGTCTGGGTCGCGTCAGTACCTTCCTTGACATCTATATTGAGAGAGATTTTGCTCTCGGAAGGTTAGATGAGGTATCGGCCCAAGAACTGATGGACGACTTTGTTATAAAGCTTAGAATGGCAAGACAACTCAGAACCGCCGAATATAATGAACTTTTTGCCGGCGATCCTTTATGGATTACAGAAGCAATCGGCGGCATGTCCATGGACGGTCGTACATTGGTAACGAAAAGCAGTTATAGAATGCTCAATACCTTGTATAACCTTAACCCCTCACCGGAACCGAATATGACCGTTTTATGGTCCAAAGACCTACCGGAAGCCTTTAAAAAGTATTGTGCAAAAGTTTCGATAGAAACGGATTCGGTTCAATATGAGAATGATGACTTAATGCGAGAGCGGTATAAGGATGATTATGCAATCGCATGTTGTGTTTCTGCTATGGAACTTGGCAAGCAGATGCAATTCTTTGGAGCCAGATGTAATATGCCTAAAGTTCTACTTCTGGCTATGAATGGCGGTATGGATGAAGCAACAGGTATTAGAATCGGACCAGAGATGGAGTCTATGGACAGCTCGGTTTTGGACTATGAAGCGGTTAAAGAACGCTTTGAAATCTATCACAATTGGTTGTGTAAGCTTTACGTAAATACGATGAACATTATACATTACATGCATGATAAATATGCCTATGAGAAAGTACAAATGGCCTTACACGATACCCATGTTGAGCGTCATATGGCCTTTGGTATGGCTGGGCTGTCTGTTATGGCAGATGCTTTAAGTGCAATCAAGTACGGTAAAGTAGAACCGATTCGTAATGAAGAAGGCTATATTTATGACTTTAAGACAACAGGTGACTTTCCTAAATATGGCAATAACGATGACCGTGTGGATCAAATTGCCGTAGATTTGACCACCAATTTTATAAATGAATTAAAGAAGAATAAGACCTATAGGGATGCCCAGCATACATTATCCATATTGACCATAACCTCCAATGTGGTATACGGTAAGACAACAGGTGCGACACCGGATGGAAGAAGGTCAGGAGAAGCCTTTGCACCAGGTGCCAACCCGATGCATAAAAGAGACCAAAATGGTGCCCTTGCCTCATTGAGTTCGGTAGCAAAAATACCTTATGATTGTTGTAGAGATGGTATATCTTGTACATTTTCAATTCAACCACAAGCCCTTGGGAAAGAAGAGGATAGTAAACAATCCAATCTTGTTGGGATATTGGATGGTTATTTTGATGCCAAAGCCCATCATCTTAATGTGAATGTGCTTAACAAAGAAAAGCTGATGGATGCCATGGCGCACCCGGAAAAATATCCGAATCTGACCATTCGTGTATCAGGCTATGCGGTAAACTTTAATCGACTTAGTAAAGAACAACAATTGGAGGTCATTGGAAGGACCTTCCATGATGTAATATAGTAAATGGCTATGCTACCCCAATCATCTAATACAATTAAAGGAGTAAGATTATGAGAGCATTGATAAGTGTTTCAGACAAGACCGGCATTGTAGAATTTGCAAAAGCTTTAAGAGCGTTAAACGTTGACATTATATCCACAGGAGGAACAGCTAAAGTACTGGAAGCGGAAGGTGTCGAGGTTATTGGTATATCAGACATCACCGGTTTTCCTGAGTGTCTGGATGGTAGGGTTAAGACTTTAGATCCTCATATTCATGCAGGGCTATTAGCAAGAAGAGATAACAAAGAGCATATGGCGCAAATCGAAAAACTGGGTGTTACGCCAATTGATCTTGTTGTGGTGAATCTTTATCCTTTTAAGGCTACGATTCTAAAAGAGGGGGTACAGCTGGACGAAGCCATAGAAAACATAGATATTGGTGGACCGACCATGTTAAGATCTGCAGCAAAAAACTATCAGGATGTATCGGTTATTGTAGATCCATCAGACTATGAAGTGGTACTTAATGAATTAAAGACAGGGAAAAAAGTTAAAAAAGAAATCAATTTCTACTTAAGCTCGAAGGTATTTGAGCATACAAGTAGTTATGATACACTCATTGCTACTTATATGCGAAAGCAAAGAGGAGCGACTGAATTACCGGAAGTGATGACCATGACATTTGAAAAAGTTCAAGATATGCGCTACGGGGAAAATCCCCATCAACAAGCAGCCTTTTACAAGGAAGTTGGGAATACAAAAGGTATGTTAACCGATGCCGTTCAACTCCATGGCAAAGAACTTTCTTTCAACAACATCAATGATACCCATGGTGCTCTTGAGTTATGCAAAGAATACACTGAACCTACAGTGGTAGCTTGTAAACATGCAAATCCATGTGGTGTCGGTAGTGGAACAGACATATTCGAAGCGTATATGAGAGCCTATACCTCAGATCCAAAGTCGATTTTTGGTGGCATCATCGTAGCCAATAGGGAAATAGATTCAAAGACAGCTCTTGAAATCAACAAGATTTTTATTGAAATCGTTGTAGCACCAAGTTATAGTGCAGAAGCTCTTGAGATCTTAAGAGAAAAGAAAAATATTCGTCTGTTACAGCTTGAAAATATTGAAGTGAAGCAACCGGATTTGGCCTATGACTTAAAGAAAGTCAGTGGTGGGTTACTGGTTCAAACCATAGATAATGTACTATACGAAGGCGAGTTAGAGGTTGTAACAAATCGTAAGCCAACACCTGAAGAATTGGAAGACTTAAAATTCACATGGAAAATCGTGAAATATGCAAAATCTAACGGTATTGCCATAGGTAAGAATAAGCAATCACTTGGCGTAGGACCGGGACAAGTGAACCGGATATGGGCTTGCAATCAAGCCATAGATCATTGTAAGGAAGCATTAGGTGAGACAATATTAAAAGGCGCATCTTTAGCCTCCGACGCTTTCTTTCCTTTCTCAGATTGTGTAGAGGCAGCAGCAGCAGCTGGAATCACAGCCATTATTCAACCGGGTGGATCCATGAAGGATCAGGAATCCATCGATGCATGTAACAAATACGGCATAACTATGATATTTACAGGTATGAGACATTTTAAACACTAAGACTAAAAAAAGACATATTTTATTGGTCATTATTTCAAAGCAAAAAACCTTCACATATGGTTGTTTTATGATATAATTTGTTAGAACCTATAATCATATTGATAGATGGTATGGCGTTATTACCTAAGTATAGCGCCGAAACCATATATGAAACAATAAAATAGATGGTGTTAGGATTTAGCCATCCCAATAAAATGGAGGTAATGAATATGTTAGTATCTGCAACGGAGATGTTGAGAAAAGCGAAAGCAGGGAAATACGCAGTAGGGCAATTTAATATCAATAATTTGGAATGGACAAAAGCGGTTTTATTAACGGCACAAGAGAACAATTCACCGGTTATTCTTGGTGTATCAGAAGGTGCCGGTAAGTATATGGGTGGTTACAATACCGTTATGGGTATGGTTAAAGGTATGATAAAAGATCTTAATATTACTGTACCGGTTGCGGTTCATCTGGATCATGGTTCAATGGATGGTGCCAAAAAATGTATTGAAGCTGGATTTACTTCAGTTATGTTTGACGGTTCTCATTATGATATTGAAGAAAACGTGACTAAAACCAAAGAAATTATAGAATTAGCCCATTCAAAAGGTATTTCCGTTGAAGCGGAAGTAGGCTCCATTGGCGGCGAAGAAGACGGTGTCATCGGAAACGGTGAAATAGCAGATCCACAAGAATGTAAAAGAATTAATGATTTAGGCGTGGATATGTTAGCAGCAGGTATTGGAAACATTCACGGTGCTTACCCTGAAAATTGGGCAGGCCTTAGCTTAGATACCCTTGAAGAAATTCAAAAGTTAACAGGCGAACGTCCTCTTGTACTTCATGGCGGTACCGGTATTCCTGATGAGATGGTAAGAGATGCCATTACTTTAGGTGTGTCTAAAATCAATGTAAATACAGAATGTCAATGGACTTTTGCAGCAGCAACAAGAAAATATATTGAAGAAGGCAAAGATAAGACGGGTAAAGGTTTTGACCCTCGTAAATTATTAGCACCTGGTTTTGAGGCTATCAAAGCAACTGTAAAAGAAAAAATGATTTTATTTGGATCAATCGACCAAGCATAATAGGTTGATGAAGTAAGATGAAAAGGAGTAGACCATCGAGGTTTGCTTCTTTTTTGTTCTTCCAATAATTCCCTTAGTATTCATGTTTTTTTATTGGTATAACTTTAAGCTTTATGTTAAAATAGTAATATGTAGTTTAGACTTTATGTTAACACAAAGTTGATCAGTAGAAGGGAGAGGTTATAATGGCAACTAAAGAATTAGTGGGCTTGCTACTTGCGGGCGGGCAAGGCAGTAGGTTAGGCGTATTGACATCATCAACTGCAAAGCCGGCCGTTCCATATGGTGGTAAGTTTAGAATCATTGATTTTCCTTTAAGCAATTGTATCAATTCAGGTATCGACACGGTAGGTGTTTTCACTCAATATGAGCCTTTGGAGTTAAATGCCCATATCGGCATCGGCAAGCCTTGGGATCTGGATCGTAATAATGGTGGTGTCACAATTTTATCCCCATATTTGAAATCGGAAAATAACGATTGGTTTACCGGAACAGCCAATGCGGTATACCAGAATATCCACTACATTGATAAGGTATCGCCGGAGTATGTCGTCATTTTATCAGGTGACCATATTTACAAAATGGATTATGCTAAGATGCTAGCGGCACATAAGAAAAATGAAGCAGACGCTACGATATCCGTTTTTGAGGTGCCAATTGAAGAAGCCAGTCGTTTTGGTTTAATGAATACAGATGCGACCAATCGTATTATTGAGTTTGAAGAAAAGCCGGCTAATCCCAAGAGTAATTTAGCATCCATGGGTGTCTATATCTTTACATGGGAGATTTTACGAGAATATTTAATACGTGACGATCATAATGAAGCATCCGAAAAAGATTTTGGTAAGAATATTATTCCAATGATGCTGGAAGAAAACAAAAGAATGTATGCTTATGCTTTTGAAGGTTATTGGAAGGATGTTGGCACCATACAATCTTATTGGGAATCCAATATGGACTTGATTGAGCGCGTACCTGACTTTAATTTATTCGATCACAATTGGAAGATTTATACAACCAATCCCGTCATGCCTGCCCATTACATTGGTCCGAATGGCAGTGTGAAAAAGTCAATTGTTGCAGAAGGGTGTATGGTTTACGGAACGGTTAGAAACTCGATTATTTTCCCTGGTGTTATTATTGAAGAAGGCGCATATATAGAGGATTCAATTATTATGTCAAATTCTGTCATTGGTAAGAATTCAAAGATTTATAAGAGTATTCTGGCAGAAAAAGTGGTTGTAGGCGAGGGTGTAGAAATAGGTGTCGGTGAAATGGTAGTTAATACAATTAAGCCTGATATTTATAACACCGGCATTAACGTCATTGCCGAAAGTGCTTACATACCAGATCATGCCATACTTGGAAAAAATGTCGTTATCCACAAATGCGTTGATGCCTCGGACTATGCTACATTAAACATAGCTTCCGGCGGAACAGTATTTAAA
>PGZS01000110.1 GCA_002841435.1 Firmicutes bacterium HGW-Firmicutes-3
CATTTCGATTCTTAAGCGAATATTTGCTATTTTGTGTTTTGTAGGAGAAAACCCTGAAAAGAATTTATACAACGACAAATAATAACCATTGACCTGCTCCTGATTTTGCTTCACCTTCAAATGTTGTTGTCTTTTTTTCGACTGCTTATCTATGGCATAGGCTATAAATATCAACCCAAAAGCCATTACCAAAAGTAGTAGACCAATAACCATCCACAAATCATAACCCATTATCCACAACCCCAGTTCTCATTTTGAAATAGGACAAAGTCTTGATAATCCGTTTTGGACATGCTCTTTTCCATCTCCCTGATGGTGTCCTTGCTTATTCTATGCGCCGTTTTGTAACGCCCCTCATCATATACAACAACATCTCTACTTTCATATTTTTTCCGATCCGTCATACGTGTAAAGTAATCCGTCATGGTATCCATAAAAGCCTTTTGCTGATCTACTTGATTTGAGGTTTCCCTATAGTCTCTGTTGTATGGTGCTTCAAGCTCAGAAGCTATGATTTCTGTTATTCGGGAAATATATCTTTTACCGTCTCCATCCCGTTCCAAGTGAATATCAAAATCCAACACACTTACCACCTGTTGTTCTGCTATCTTCTCGTCCCTGAAAATCTCGCATTTAAGAAGAGAATTCCTAAGGGACAAAACCAAATCCTTAACGGTTTTGGCATGGTGGGTAAAAAGCGTGAACAAAGATGCCACTTGAGCCATTTGTAGCATCCAAACAGCAACTTCATCTGTTGCAATTTCACCTAAAATACTTACGGATCCATCTGTTTTTTTCTGTACATCCATACCCGCTTGCCCTGTTATGGTAGGTGTTTCTTTGAAAGTTAATATGTTTCGCATGGGATAAACTTTTCTTAGATGCAACTCAAAAGCCATTTCCTGAACACGCAGTGTTAATGTCCCATAAATAGCCTCCACCATTGCCATCAATAACGTTGTCTTACCTGATCCTTGAGAGCCCGTTATGGCAATTATTCTTGCACCTTTTATCAGATACCGAATGGCTTCTATTGGTAACCTAGCATTCTCATCTGAAATCAATTCCTCAAGCGTTACATTGACAATGTGGAATTTTCTCACAAAAAATGCCCACGATTCCGAGAAGCCCGGTCTGACAACAACAACCCTTGAACCATCTTTCATTTCATTCACTTTAAAGCCTGTACTTTCCGATAGTTGTCCAGCTTTGTTATAGCGATATATATTCTGACAGATCCGCCGCAATTCTTTTTCTGTACCAAAAGAAAGAAAGGCCAAATGAATGGATTTACCTTTATAAAATATCCAAATACTGTCATAGTGGTTCGGTATCTGGATGATTTGACTTAGATAATCTTCCATCACTTTGTCTGTGGCTTTTTCTACCACACCCGAAACGCCACCAGATACACCGTCAATCGCCATGTCTCTTATTTCATCTACCACACCAAAACCTTTGTAAATCTGATAAACTCTCTGAGTAATAACCTTCAACTTATCTTCATAGCTCAGTTGTGTTTGGCTTGTACTAAATATTACTTCAATCTCCTGCGACGTTATGATGTAAGAAGGGGTTTTTCCATTTTCAATGATGTGCTTTAAATCATCTAAGTTGTGTTCCTGAATCATTTGGCTAAGAGCTAATGTACCATAACTTTTTTTATACTGATAAAGCAAGATCTCGAATTTATCTTGTACACTTAGAAAATTAGGTTGTCCAAAGTGCATGATTTTATCCACATTTTTTTCTGTTATATAATTTTTCTTTAACAAATCGCAGATGAAGTCTTTCACATATTCTTTGTCTAGGGCTGACCCATAGGTACAGTTTTTCAGTGCTTTTTTTAACTCACTTCTTTTATTAAGCCGCCTTTTAAACTCATCTTCGGATAGACCCATTTCATACAAGTTGGTTCTTGTTATATCATTAATGGCATCTTTGACAAAATCCACAATGGCCTCAAATTGGAATCTTTCATTGTTGTTTAAAAACTTCTGCTCTAAATAATGGGTTGTGTCCCCTTTTCTGAAATACAGAATCAATATAAGGACAAATACTAAAAGCACAACCAGTATCATTATAAAATTAAGCATAATCGATACTAGCCTCCTCTTTGGTCTTTTCTAACTGTTTCATCATGCGTTCACAATTTCTTTCTAGATGTTCCAAAAGTTTTCTGTGCTTATTTTTCGAATTGGTGGTCAAATGGCGCATCATGAAATCAAGTACGCGACTGTTGTTGCATGCATCCATAAAACCTACATCGTAGGGTATGCACATCATGTTATTCATACCATATGTTTTAGCCAGATTTTTAAGTGTATATCGGCTATCTTTATTGTACATGCCGATATTGTACAATACCGTCTTCTCACTTAACATGGAAGCATAAGACGGATTAGTAAAGTATGCATCAAGTAGGGCTTTATTCTGGTTCAGGCACACCACAACCAAATCAGAATGCTTGATAATTTTTCGTGTTAATTTCTGATGGGTACCACTTGGGACATCAATCATGGTTAGATCATAATCTCCATTGGCTACAGTAAATATCTGACTTAGTAATGTCAATGTTTCTTGAGTGTCCATTGGCTTGGGCGTTTTAGTTCCTTGAAGCAAATCCAACCGTCTATTTGCCAAAAGAGATATGGTATAATCGCAGATCATACCTGAAGCAAGTCTTCCGTTTTTTGCCAGCCTTTTTAAGGCATCCAAACCATTATCACTAAAGTCTAAAAGATCTTCATGATGATGTACTTTTTCTTTCATAAAGCAGCTTTCCAATGTACTACGCTCAAAATGACTATGTGCTAAAAGAATTTTGAAATTATACATAAGGGCTGACATGCTGGCCATAGCAACAGCAGCACTTGTTGTGCCAGTTTGACCATGATTGGGTGACCAAAACGCTATCTGCATTTTATTTACTCCTTTTCGCCTTTTTTAGCCACTTTTTTATGGCTTTGTCTTTAGCGCCAGTACTATGTTGCAACATTTTGTAAATAAGTTTCTGATAATCTCGGGACATATGCCGCATCCCTATGGACTGATCATAATCATTTTCCATCTCCATTATTAGATCCCATTCATTAATAGGTCGTTCAAGCACATTGATTTTTTTTGGATCAATCTTTAATCGATTGCTTAAATATTTTCCATTTATTTTACTGTCTACAAAAATATTATGATAAATAACACAATCCTTTTCCAATATGCCTTTGTTAAAAATCGGCTCATTGTCGGACACCTCTGATTCCTTAGGCCCGGTTATGAAAAATAAACAATCATGACATTCTCTATCAAATTCCAATGCATCCACAATAAGATAATCTGCTTTAATTGCATCCGGTATATGGCTCACAATTCTAAAGGTCTCATTATATTCATAATCCTCTAAACCACTCATTATGCTTTGTTGCCTTGAAATCAATACAACTTTATGTTCCATGGATAGGACCTTGCCTAAATAAAGCCCCAAATAATCCTTTTCTTTTGTATTTATACCGATTAAACCTATACGTATCATATCCACACCTAAAATCCAGACAATGTTGCGTCTTCTTCCTTCTCGTTATTATGTTCAGTATTCTTAGGTTCATGACGCGTTGTGATGGTTGGTGTTTCCGGTAAGGGTTCATGATCTGTATTTATCTGGATATCATCCAACATCGTATCCGTTGGTGTCAATGGATTCATCGTCATGGTCGGTATAGCCATGTTTGTCTCAAAAAAACGAACGCCTGCTTCATCTAGTAAAGCTAACAAAGATGCATCCAGCACCCGACGTCTACCTAAAACCTGTTCTGAATTGGGTATATCAAATACATTTGGATTCTCCATATAAAGCGCTAAAACACTTTGATTTACAGGATAATTAACAACTGCTGATGCCTGCTGGTCCGGATTGATATATTTGACCAAGTACACCTTGGTTCCTTCTGTCAAATAAGTATCTACCATTGCACTGGACATCCTTAGAGCCTCTTCTTCTTCAAGAGCCAAATCCAACAGACCTACATGGACCTGATCTCTGGAACGTTCAAAGGATTGAATCGACTTTTTAGCTAGCACGATGTAGTCCTGACCTGTTGGAAAAGCAATTCTGACATCCACCACATCCGTATCCTCTAATAAAAACGGTAGTTCAATAAACCCAAATTCATAGATTCTAGGATTCTTATTCACCAAAGCTTCTTCCATGAACATCGGCGGCGTCAGCGGTAGATTTTCATCCACATCCATCAAAAGCTTTTTACCAATTAATAAAGATGCGTCAGCGTAACTGGATGAGATTGGTTTTTCTGCCCCAAACAATGATAATGTTACATCCTCTTGCTTCAATATACTTCCTTTTTTTAGTTGCTTAGATGCTACAACAATGGGGTAGGTGAACATTTCTTGTTGCTCTTGTTTAATTGTACTGGCTAGAAAATCAGAAAGCTCTTCTCTAAAAGTCAGGGACAATAACAAAGTCACTACAAGACACAAGACCATACCTAAGAATCCTGCCATTAACAAATTCTTTGTTCGTTGTCGAATGATAGACATATCATACCTCCAATCCAATGATTTTTTTCATGTGCTCTTGGGTTTCTTTAGTTCTTATAAAAGGATCAATGTTATAGGGTACCTTATGAAAAGTCATCCCTATTTTCCTTCCCACCTCCGACATTTCATCCTTTTTCCCCTCTGGAAAAAGCCATTTACATCTCTGGGTCATGAGCATTGAATACCTTACCCTAAAATCTTCCACTTCATGTATCTTCCATTCACTTATATGCCCTATAACCAAAGGTATGTCTGCACGCTTATGCTCTTCTGCATGACGCTTTATACCATCACCTATGTCAAGCACTATGTAATGGTAGTCCCTCTGATACAAATCCATTAATTTCTCTTTCGATGTCGCCTTATAGTATGTCACACCTTTAACACTAAAAGTTTCTGTTGACATGACATCATGATGCAAGCCTTCATATGCTTTTTCGATTCTTCCAAAATGTCCGGTATCATTAAGTTCTACTAAAGCAACCTTTCTTCTATGTTTAGCTAAATAATAAGCCATCATAATACAAAAGTGTGTGACACCAATGCCCCTAGCCACGCCCGTTACCGCTATAACCTTGCTCTTTGCCTTTTGCATTTTTAAGTGCCTGAATTTTTGATCTAATATGGTTTTTAACATCCTCCAGTTTACTCCTTTTTATCCCTGTAGATTTTGCATCGTTCACTTCAAAAATACCATCTAATAATTTTTTAGAGATTTCCGTCACCTGGTAAGGATTGGGATTATATGGCATCTGATGACATTTAAAATTAGCCATACTTTTTTGTATTTCTAAAAAGGCTAAATCATCCATAAAATTAAAGATATAATGGTACATTTTATTCGGACTACCAAAATAATATTCTTCGAAATAATCTATTTCCCAATCCTTACCACCACACAACATAAGAACTTGGTGACTTTTCTGATAACTGCCTTTATGTACCAAATCATCATACCCACCGCCATCTACTATGATGACATCATAGTTAGCGTTCATACTTCTATCATATGACAAATGATTTTGATAACTATAGAAATGAATGTCGTTAAAAATAAAGTAGAACTTTTCTTCTACAATGGTTTTATACATGTTATAAATTTTTATAAAATCATGATGTGGCTGCCACTCAATGAGAGCAACTTTCAGCCCTTGCTCCTTAAAATAATGAGCTAACATAATGGCCACATGCGTTGTACCCAATGACCTACTTATACCTGTAACCGTAATGACTTTCAGGCTTTTTTCAAGAAAGACTTCATAATCCTTATTATCATAACCTTGAATACTCAGAGCCTTAATATCATCTCGTAAAGCGACAATACTCTGATACCTTTTGACCTGCATGGTCTCCATACATTTCATAATGATTTGTTCTAAACCCAAACTAATAAAAGGATTTTCTTCTCTTAAAGGTTGCAAACGGTATGGAGGTGTACTTAGATTCTTACCCGTCAGTAAATAATACATGCTCACACCCAGTGCAAAAATATCTGTACGTACATCCGCCTTAGAAAAACCGAACTGTTCAGGGGCAGCATACCCTCTCGTTCCAAACTGAGTCGTATCCCTCGTTGTATCATGGCTGTATTTTTTTGCTATACCAAAATCAATCAGCTTAATATGTCCATTTTGCATTCGGATGACATTATTTGGTTTTAAATCTCTATAAATAATAGGTCGATCTTGAAAGGTATGTAAGTAATTCAGTACATCGCAAAGCTGTAACATAATATCGATAATCTCATGTTCTGTTAGTTTATTCTTATACTTTTCAAGCACCTTGCCTTCAACATATTCCTCAATAAGATAGATACGATCTTCATCCTCTTCAATATCCATAATTATTGGAATGGAAGGGTGTCGCAATTCAATCAAAATATTTTTTTCTGCCAGTAAATCAACCTCACCATCTTTTTTCTTAATGGCTTTAATGGCGACCAAACTCCCTATCTTATTGTTTTGCGCCAGATATACGATACTGGTCCCACCAATGCCGAGAGGTCTGATAATCTTATAACGTTCAAAGAGAACAACCCCCGCTAATAATGTATCTTCCAAGCCATCCACTCCCGTCCCAATTCTTTAAGGCACCATACTCTTATATATTATAGGTAGACCTTCCATAAAATGCAAGAAGTTTTTTGATAATTTGCTATTTATGCTTGAATTATTTCATATTTTAAACATATATGTTTATATAACACAAAAAAAGAAACAATTCCTTTTTATAGGAATCATTTCCATTAATAACAAAAGTTACCAAAAAAGGCATAAGACTTATCCTTTTCCCCCAATAAAAAAAGCCTCTAAGCTTATCCACTTAGAGACCTTCATAATCCACTTAATCTATTAATTATTGATGGTTCCAGTTCAAAGCTTAAACAAAAAGCTTCGAAACAGACTCATTATGATGAATCCTTGAAATCGCATCCGCCAATATATCTGCCACAGACAATTGCTTAATCTTATCTGTCTTTTTACCCTCAGGTAAAGCAATCGTGTCCAGAACAACAAGCTCTTTAATCGCTGACTTCGTAATTCTTTCTATAGCTGGGCCGGATAATACTGGGTGTGTACAACAAGCGTAGATCTCAGTTGCACCTTGATCATATAGAGCATTAGCCGCATTACAAATCGTGCCGGCTGTATCAATCATATCATCTACCAATATAACCTTTTTACCTTTAACATCACCAATGATGTGCATAACTTCACTCACATTGTCTTCTGGTCTACGTTTATCAATAATGGCAATTGGAACATCAAGGGCTTCAGCAAAGCTTCTAGAACGTTTAACCGAACCAATATCCGGTGAACAAATAACTAAATTTTCTTTATTATCTTGAAACTTATCTCTGTAATACTTGATTAAAAGAGGATTGCCAAGCATATGGTCCACAGGGATGGTGAAAAACCCTTGTATCTGCGCACAATGGAGATCCATTGTTAACATACGATCACAACCGGCAATCTGGAGCATGTCCGCTACCAAACGTGCTGTAATTGGATCTCTGGCTCTAGCCTTACGGTCTTGTCTTGCATAGCCGTAATATGGCATAACCGCTGTAATACGACCGGCTGAGGCTCTTCTTAATGCATCAATCATAATGAGTGTTTCCATTAAAGTGTCATTAACAGGGAATGATGTGGGTTGAATAATAAAACAATCGACACCCCTTACCATTTCGCCGATTTTTACATATGATTCACCATCGCTAAACTTGCCAACCTCTGCAATGGATAATTCTGTTCCTAATGATTTAGCTATGTTGATTGCCAGTTCTTGGTTTGCGCCTCCTGAAAAAACTTTAATG
>PGZS01000111.1 GCA_002841435.1 Firmicutes bacterium HGW-Firmicutes-3
GGAGATACCATTGAAATAAAGGATATGGTTGTTTACCGTAACGGCGAGCCCTTATCAGAAGATTATATCAACACTGAAGCTTATGAAGATTTTTCAGAAGTTACCGTTCCAACTGGCACTTATTTTGTCATGGGTGACAATCGGGCAAATAGTTCGGACAGTCGTTATCAAAGTCTGGGATTTGTGGAAAGAGACGCTATTGACGGTAAAGTCATCTTCAGAATTTGGCCTCTGTCGGAAATAGGACTGGTATAAAAATGTCAGAAGAAAAAATTGAATACATCCAATGGTACCCGGGTCACATGGCCAAAGCCAACCGTGAAATAAAAGAAAAGCTCAAACTGATCAATGTAGTTATTGAAGTGGTCGATGCCAGGTTGCCGCTGTCAAGTAAAAATCCTGAGATCAACCAGTATACCTGGAACAAGCAGCACATCTTGCTGCTGAATAAGTCAGATTTAGCTGATCCGGAAGTCAGTCTTGAATGGATGGACTGGTTTAAGAAAAATACCGATATTGAGAAGATCGTACTTTTTGACGCCTTCGACCGCCGGATGAAAACCGACCTTGTCAGGACCATTCATGAGTTGAATATTAAAGAAAAAGCTCAGGTAAAATGCCTGGTTTGCGGAATCCCCAATGTTGGGAAATCAACGGTTATCAATAGCCTGATTGGCAAACGGAAAACTCAGATTGGCAATAAACCAGGGGTCACAAAGGGTCAGCAATGGCTCAGTACCCCGGATCATCTGATGTTGCTGGATACCCCAGGAATTTTATGGCCGAAATTTGAAGACCCACTGGTTGGGCTGCACTTAGCCTGGTTAGGTTCCATCAAAGATACCATTTACGAAAAGGAAAATATAGCCGCTGATTTGCTGAAATACCTGTTGGTGTATTATCCCGATGAACTGGAAGCGATTTATAAAATCGAAGTTGCGGGAAAAAATCTACCCGAGGTTTTCGATGCCATTGCCAAAAGTCGGGGACTGCTTGTTAAAGGCGGCGAGTATGATTACGCCCGTACCAGTGTGTTAATTCTCAATGATTTTAAAAATGGCCGGATCGGCCGGATTACTTTGGAACGACCGGAAATTTGATCATTAAATTAATAATTAAAATATAGAACGGCAGAAAGAGATTTGTGTTGATGAAACATCAAATTCTCTATGCTTATAACAATCAATTTCCGTCAAAATGGAAGTTGGTTGTTTTTTTATCGTCATTTTCTAATTAAAATTTATCTAGTACCTGATATTGCTAAAATATTGATTTAAGCTTGAAAAGATAGGGTATATTTTATAAGTATTGTAACGAATGCATATAATTTATGGAGGAGGAAAATCCATGCAAATTGCAATGGTGCACGGCTATTTTTTAAATGGTACAGGGAGTAACCTATTGGTCCAGAATCTTTGTCGAGAGTTTTGCAAAATGGGTCATGATGTCCGTTTGTTTTGTCAAGAAAGTGATGGTTATCAATTTGATTTTATCGAAAAAGTCTATGATTTTGATGTCAAGAATACTATTCCGACACTTGTTCATCAAAAAGAAACGCCGTATAGAGGAAAGTGTTTTTTGTTTCGCCCAAATCTAAATAGTTTTTTACCGGTGTTTGTGTATGATCGTTATACAGGATATCGTGTAAAACCATTTATAAATTGTACCCAGAAAGAGCTCGAAAATTATCTTAACGCCAATAAAAATGCCTTCAACAATGGATTGGAAATCGATGAGCTCGACATAATTATATCAAATCACACAATTATGCAGCCCGTGTATATTGCTAGGAGCAGTTATAATCGGCAGCGCAGCATTCATGTGATGATCATGCATGGAAGTTGTCTGAATTTTGCGGTTAGAAAAAGTAAATTGCTTCAAACCTATGCTGAAGAAGGTATTTTTGATGTTGATAAAATTATATTTATTAGTAATTACTCAAAAGAAGAGTTTATTTCTTTTTTTGATTGGGAAAAAAATCGAATTTTAAAAAAAGCTGTAATCATTCCCGGAGGAGTTGATTTAAATCAATTCCAGCCATTAAATAATTGTGAAGAAAAGAAGATCAAAATAACAAACACTCTTAAAAAACTGACACAAGAGAGATCATCATCAGTAGCTAATTCCTTTGAAGTGATTAACAGAACTAAAGATAGTACTATAAAAAAGCTGAGCGATATCGATTTTGAAAAAGATGAAGTCGTTATCTATTTTGGGAAATACTTATGGACTAAGGGTATCCATCTATTGATTGCGGCAGCGCCAATAATTATGCAAAAGAGTCGAAATGTCCGCTTTCTTTTTGTAGGGTTCGGATCATCCCTAAGCTATTTTGAAGCGATGATTAATGCCTTGCATAACCGAAACAGAGTTGAATTCATTCACTTGATAAAACATCCGGTTCAGTTAGGATATGAAGTGGATCAGACGACAGTCAGCTATTTTGATTCGTTGATTAAAAGATTAGAGGAACCATCATTTGCTGATGATTATTTCAGTACAGCTGAAAATAAAATTAAAAAAGCTATTGTGATTGTTGGCTATTTAGGACATGAACACTTAAACACCTTGATTGCCTGTTCAGAATTAATGGTTGCACCATCTATTTTTCCCGAAGCATTTGGATTGGTAGGAATTGAAGCTTTGGCATCTGGGATTATCCCGGTACAAACTGATCAGAGTGGTTTTTCCGAAGTAGTTAATGTCTGCCAAACTGAATTTGCGGATGAACTTGGCCATCTAAATTTAAAAGAGCTGCAACTGGATGATCATCTTGTCGAAAATCTGGGTTTAAACATTTCTGCTCTGCTGGGTTACTATCGGACTTTAAGCCCAGCGAAAAAGCAAGTAATCCGAAAGAAGGCGCATCAAATTTGTGTCGATCACTATTCCTGGGAAATCATTGCCAAACAGTATCTGAAAATGTTGAATGATTAAAATAGGATATTTAATTTGTCCGTCTTATAGTATAATATCAAGATAATACAAGCATCAAATACAAAGAAGAGGTAAAGATGGATTCATTTCAAAATATGACCGTAACATCAGTTAAAGACTATATTTCAACGATAGATATTTTGTCATACCCAAACCTGATTCCTGAATTAAAGCAAGACTCTCGTTCAGCGATTCAAAAAATTGCGGAGTCAATGGAGAAAAAGTTTTATACCAGAAACAGAGAAATCGAGCGGATAGAACAAATGAAATCCATTGAGAAAACCTATTATAAACGGGGGATACAGAAAATAGGCGGAATCGATGAGGTCGGACGGGGACCATTAGCAGGACCAGTGGTAACCTGTGTTATTATTTTAAAGCCCGACTCCAGTCGATTATTTGTCGATGATTCGAAAAAGGTGTCAAAAAAGAATCGGGAAGTATTGTGTCAACAGCTATTGGAAGACGCAATGGACTATGCGATAGGCCAGGTGGATTGCGATGTGATCGATGAGATTAATATATTAAATGCCACCAAAAAAGCGATGACAGATTCATTAGCCACGTTGTCAGCGAAACCGGATCTTTTGCTCATTGATGCCCTGCATCTTGACACCGCAATTCCCCAAAAGTCTATTATTCACGGCGATGCCACCAGCTATGCCATTGCGGCCGCAAGTATTGTGGCCAAAGTGTACCGGGATAATCTGATGCAAATATATCATGAAGAGTATCCTGAATATGGTTTTGATCATAACATGGGCTATGGTACAGCAGAGCATATTGACGCCTTGCGAAAATTTGGTCCAACGCCTATTCATCGAAAGAGTTTTATCCAGAATTTGGGTGTGAGATGAAAACCCATAATCTAAAAAAAGGGAATGCTGGGGAAGCGCTCGCGGTTACGTATTTAGAAAATGCGAATCATCATATTTGTGATCGTAATTATAAAAAAGCATCAGGAGAAATAGATATTGTTACCCAAGATGGTGATACCCTGGTATTTATTGAAGTGAAATACCGTAAAAATTTGGAGTATGGATATCCCCGAGAAGCGGTAAACCGGGCGAAACAAAAACGTATTACAAAAACGGCTCTCTGGTATTTAAAAGAAAAAAAACTAGAAGATGTTAATGTGCGCTTCGATGTGATCGAAATTTATTTTACGAGCGCTGGAACCCAAGTCATCAATCATTTTGAGGGAGCATTTTCTTTTTAGTCTGAAAAATAATTGATATGAAACCCTTGACTAGAAATCAAAAAACAGGACTGTAGCAGCTATTTTGCAACAGTCCTGTTTATTTTTGGTAGTCATTATTGGCCATCATCTACAGAGATCAAAAAAACTTTTTCGGAGTAGGTACCCTTGTTTTCCTTATTCTGAATTTTTAGATAATCAATATGAAGTGGCTCATACTCAAAGGTCTCTACAATAGCATCCAGCAATTCGTAGATATCCGAAAGTTCATCTTCCGAGGGTCTCTTCAAAAATATTTGAGCCTTTTCAAGAAGCTTTTCTTTTAATGCATCTCGAACTTCTGATTCACCTAAGATTTTATACTCGCAGGTACGCCCGCTGCCTCTAATGATTTCAGGAATCTTATCCCGAACAAGTTTGTTGTACTCAACTTTCATAATCTATCACCTCAAGCATATTATACCCAATGATTCTATTTAAAAACAAGAGGGAAGATTTTATTTTAAGAAAAAAACTGACTGGTTCTGATGTGATGTGAGATATAATAACAAAATTAAAAGGAATTAGTGATAAGAATAGCAATTATATGTTAATAGTTTTAAGTGAGGTTAATGACTCTCAGGAGTCACTCTTGATATTACATTCGATGCGCTATTACCACTGATTTTAAAGAAGGAGAAACAATATAAAGTCAATGTCTGCATCATGGCAGATATTTTGGGTATGTATCTTCTAAGTGTTTGGCGTCGGCGACAAGCTTTGTAAGTCAACTAATTAAGAAAAATTGGAAATACATTGCTTGTGTTTATGTGATAAAAATAGTATATTATATTTAGAATAATTCTGGTTTGTAAATATATAGTGTTTATTGATAGTTGCATTATAAAAAAATGCAGTAATTATGAAATAGTAATTTATAAAACGACAATTTTCAAGGAGGTAGGCATAAAATGACAGATAAAATATTTCTTGCATCACCACATATGAGTGATGAAGGTTACGAAATGAGTTACATTCAAGAAGCATTTAAGACGAACTGGATTGCGCCACTCGGTCCAAACGTCAATGAATTTGAAAAAGAATTTGCATTAAGAGTGGGTTCTAAATATGCTGCAGCGGTAAACACTGGTACGGCAGCTATTCACCTGGCTTTAAGGGCAGTAGGTGTTGGTGAAGGAGATGTAGTGTTTTGCCCTTCGCTCACATTTTCTGCTAGTGCAAATCCAATCATTTATGAAAAAGCCATCCCTGTATTTATCGACAGTGATTATGAAACCTGGAACATGTGTCCCAAAGCGTTAGAACGGGCATTTGAGAAATATCCTAATGTAAAAGCTGTGATTCTGGTTCATCTTTATGGGCTCTCAGCGGATATGGATAAACTCATGGAGATTTGCCGCCGTTACGGTGTAACTGTCATCGAAGATGCAGCAGAATCGTTGGGAACATTGTATAAAGGTAGACAGACGGGCACTTTTGGGGAGTATGGTGTGTTTAGTTTTAATGGAAATAAAATTATAACAACATCTGGTGGGGGAATGCTTGTTTCAGAGAATGAAGAAAAAATAAAAAAAGTCAGGTTCTGGTCGACTCAGTCCCGCGATGAGGCAAGGCATTACCAGCATAGTGAATTGGGTTTTAATTATCGAATGAGCAATATTTCGGCGGGAATCGGTCGTGGCCAATTAAAAGTATTAGACCAAAGAATTGCCAAAAAGAAATATATTTTTGAGTTTTACAAACGAGAATTAGCAAAATTCCCGGGAATTGATTTTATGCCAATTAATCAATGGAATCAACCAAATTATTGGCTCAGCTGCATAACCCTGAGCGCTGCTGTAAAACCATTTGAGATTATGGATGCTTTGGAAAAGGAGAATATTGAATCAAGACCGATCTGGAAACCGATGCATAAACAGCCCTTTTTTGAAGAGTATGATTACATTGGTGAAGATGTTTCAGAAAAGCTGTTTGAATCTGGTGTTTGCTTGCCCTCGGATACAAAGATGACAGAAACAGATTTGGAAAGAGTCTGTAAGATTGTAAAAGGACTGTGGAAGTAAAATGATTTATCGAAAATTTCTAAAAAGGCCGATGGACTTTTGTCTTTCTTTGATTGCAATTATTGTTTTTTCGCCAGTGTTCATTGTCTTGGCATTTATGGTCAGAAAAAAACTGGGGAGTCCAGTCTTTTTTAAACAGCAAAGACCTGGGTTAAATGAAAAAATATTTGTTATGTATAAATTTAGAACAATGACAAATCAAAGGGACGATAAAGGGACGTTATTACCTGATGATAAACGGCTAACGAAGTTTGGAAATTTCTTAAGATCAACCAGTTTAGATGAGTTACCGGAGCTTTTTAATGTGGTTCGGGGAGATATGTCCGTGATTGGACCGCGACCATTGCTGATTAAATATCTACCTCGATATAACGATCAGCAAAGACGGAGGCATGAGGTGCGACCGGGATTATCAGGATTAGCTCAAGTAAATGGAAGAAATGCAATTAGTTGGGAAGAAAAGTTTGATTTAGATATTAAGTATGTAAACAATATAAGTTTTATTGGCGACATAAAGATTATTTTAAAGACCTTTAGCAAGGTTTTTAAAAGGGAAGGAATTAACAATCAAAAAGATGAGATCATGGAAGAATTCAGAGGTACAAATGAATAGTCAAACTAAGAATTTTTTATTTTGCAGCGTCGGTAGGAGAGGTGAATTAATAAATAATTGCAAAGCCTCATTAAACTCAAAGGTAAAACTCATTGCAACAGATTGCAGCAAATTTGCACCCGCACTTTATTTTGCCGATAAGCAATACATCGTACCGAGAATCGATGACCCTTCATATTTGGATACCCTTTTAAATATCTGTAATATCGAAAAAGTTGACGTAATTACGACGTTAATCGATCCGGAAATTGAAATTTTATCCGATAACAGAAAGATATTTGAGGATGTTGGGGTGGAAGTTTTAGCACCGTATTCCGCGACATCGAAATTATGCTATGATAAATATAAACTTTATCAACATGCAAAAAAAAATAATATACCGACTATTCCGACTTATGCCAGTATTGAAGAATTCGACATTGCCTTTTCGAAAGGAAACGAGAATTTTCCTGTTTTTGTAAAACCACGAACAGGGAGCGGAAGTGTTGGAGCCCGAAAAGCAAAAGACTATGAAGAATTAAAACAATTAATGGAAGAGGATAAGAGTCTTATTATTCAAAAATACATGCAGGGAATCGATATTGATGCTGATGTCTATATTGATACTATTTCCAAGAAGCCGGTGCGAATCTTTACGAAAATAAAACTAGAGTCAAAAATTGGCGGAGCGAATAAAACGGTATCTTTTAAAGATAGCGATCTTGTTCGAGCTATTCAAAAAATAATCAAATGTTTAGATTTTAATGGACCCATTGATATTGATTTGTTTTATGATGAGGGCATATATTATTTGTCCGAAATCAATCCACGATTTGGAGGTGCTTACCTACATGCGTTTGGAGCAGGGGTGGATTTCTTTAAGTGTATCGCAAATAACCTTAATGGCGTTGAAAATGAATCGGATTATTATTCTTACGATGATGACATCGTAATGATGATGTATGATAGTATCATAATAAGCCTGCAAATAAAAAGTCAATAGGAAATTGATGATTTTGTAAAAAAAATTATATTCAAGAAATGAAGCACGACAAAAAGACCAGCAACTATCGT
>PGZS01000330.1 GCA_002841435.1 Firmicutes bacterium HGW-Firmicutes-3
ATCCCCACAAAGTCACTTTCTTTGCCAATAGGTAATTGAATTGGAACAGGATTCGTGCTTAAACGATCCTCCATCATCTTCAGTACATTATAAAAATCGGCTCCGGTAATGTCCATCTTATTGATGTAAGCCATTCTGGGAACATGATATTTATCAGCTTGACGCCATACTGTTTCTGATTGAGGCTCAACGCCACCTTTTGCACAAAAAACAGCTACCGCTCCATCAAGAACTCTCAAAGATCGTTCTACTTCTACGGTAAAATCAACGTGGCCTGGTGTATCAATGATATTGATACGGTTGTTATTCCAAAAACACGTGGTTGCTGCCGAGGTAATGGTAATACCTCTTTCTTGTTCCTGTTCCATCCAGTCCATTTGAGAAACCCCATCATGGGTTTCTCCAATTTTATGGATTTTTCCAGAATAGAACAGGATTCTTTCTGTGGTAGTGGTTTTTCCTGCATCAATATGTGCCATAATACCTATATTTCTTGTTTTATCTAAACTATACTCTCTTGACACAGATGCTTTCCTCTCTTATTTCTAAATCTAAACAAAGACTACCAACGATAATGTGCAAAAGCTTTATTGGCTTCAGCCATGGCGTGAGTATCATCTTTTTTCTTAACAGCTGCACCGCTATTATTGAGTGCATCCATAATTTCTCCAGCTAAACGATCCTTCATTGTTTTTTCAGATCTTTTTCTTGAGTAATTAACTAACCAACGTAACCCTAAAGCTTGTTTACGCTCAGTTCTGATTTCCATTGGCACCTGGTAGGTAGCACCACCAACTCGGCGAGCTTTAACTTCTAAAACAGGTGTGATATTGGCCAGCGCTTCCCGGAATGCTTCCAGGGCATCTTTGCCAGTTTTTTCAGTAACTTTTTCAAATGCATCGTAAACGATTTTTTGGGCAACACCTTTTTTTCCATCTAACATGATATTGTTAACTAACTTAGTTACAACAATATCTCCGTAAATAGGATCAGGTAAAACTTCTCTTTTTGGAACAGGTCCTTTTCTAGGCACTTTACTTCCCTCCTTAACATTTTTATGT
>PGZS01000112.1 GCA_002841435.1 Firmicutes bacterium HGW-Firmicutes-3
CCAGCCGATCATTTCGCCACGATCTTTGGCTGCTTGAGCATCAACATAGGCATCTGTAGCAATTTTCCCTAATTTAAACTTGGCCGAATTAGGATCTGGTGGACTTTTTTTCTTTACTTCATTACTCATTTAAAACACCTCTCTTTTTTACTTGTTCATAGGCACTGATTGCAGCCCCTAAAGCGCCCATCATCTGTGAAGTTTCTGACCACTTGATGGGAACCTTCAATTCTTTTTCTAATGCTTGTCTGACCCCGCCGTTTTGGGCGACGCCACCACTCATAAAGACTTCTTCTTTAATGCCAATGCGCTTTGCCAGCCCGGCAACCCGGCTTGCTACCGAGTTACAAATACCGGCGATGACGTTTTCCACCGTTTCTCCGGTCGCTAACTGAGAAATAACCTCAGATTCTGCAAAAACGGTACAGGTACTGGATATTTTAGCTGGATTTCCCGATAGTTCAGCTCTTTTTTCTAATTCATTGACGGGCATCTGGAGAATGTGTGCCATAACATCCAAAAACCTTCCGGTTCCGGCGGCGCATTTATCATTCATCATGAAGTTCTCCAGTATCCCTTCGTCGTTGATCCGCAGCACTTTGGCATCCTGACCGCCGATATCAATGATTGTGCGAACCTGGGGGTTTGTAAAAAGCACCCCTTTGGCATGGCAGCTCAGCTCACTTAACTCACCGTGAGCCGGATCAAAATTTCGACGTCCGTATCCGGTTGCCATCACAAAGTCAATATCATCGCAGCTTAGATCAGCCTTTTTGAGGACCGTTTCCATGATTTTTTCAGCACCAACTGTCCCAATGCCGGCAACTAGAAGCTCCGTTCCGATAATGCGTTCCCCATCTTCCAGCAAAACGCATTTCGAGGTGGTTGACCCGATATCAATTCCCAGTGTCCGTATTATTGTATTTCACCATTTCCTTTCATTGCCTCAATATCTTCAGCGGTAAAACCGATACTGCTTAAGATTTCGTCGGTATTGCCGCCATAGGTTGGGCCTTTTTTATAATCCGGTAAGCCAGCATTTTCAAACATAACTGGTGTTCTCGTCATCGCTTTTGGTCCGGAAGGATAATCAAGTTTGGCAAAAATATCACTTTCCCAAGCTTGAGGATCTTCGACAACCTGATCCCAGGTCTGACAGATTTCAAAACAAAGATCTGCTTCATCAAACATTTTTGTGCACTCTGCCAGGGTTTTTTCTTTGATTGCGGCAAAAATGATCCGGTTCAGTTCCTGAGGATTTTGTGACACGTGAGCCAGGGTATCAAATCGTTCATCTTTCGCCAGTTCCGGTTGACCGATAACTTCGCTGAATTTTCCAATGGTGCGGTTGTAATCCGGCAGTGCCAACTGAACCCAAACTTCATCTTTGGTGATGAAAGTCGATTGCAACGGATTTAGCATGTCTTCACGACTTATTGGATACTTATTGCCATACTGGGCTGAATGAATCATAATGGCTAATCCGTAAACAGCAGCATGGTATAAGCTGACGGTTACTTTTTCGCCTTTACCTGTTTTCATTGCATGAATGTAGGCTGCCAGCAAACCGTTTCCTAAGTACATCCCACAGGCATGGTCCCCAAAGCCAGGGACAATATTGACTGGCGAAGTGCCTTTTTCATACAAGGTTCCGCTGTATCCGCCGCGGGCTGCAAAGGCCGTGAAGTCAAATCCTGGTTTGTCTTTTAATGGACCTTTAGCACCATAACCAAGAACCTGTCCAAAGACCAGTTCCGGCTTTTTGCTGGAAAGAGTTTCGTAGTCAATACCAAGTTTTACCAATGCCTGAGTTCTCAGGTTGGTGACGAAAATATCCGCTTCGTCAAGGAGCTTCATGAAAATCTCCATCCCCTTTGGGCTTTTAAGATTCAAGGCGATGCCCTGTTTGTTGGCGTTTTCAAAATCGAAAGCCAGACTTTCATCCTGATCCAAAGGCATTTTATTCCCTGGTCCAACATAACGGATTGGATCTCCTCCGATGGATTCAATTTTAATAACCTGAGCACCCCAATCGGCCATTGCCCTTGTTGCCGCTGGTGCAGCAATGAACGTAGCCAATTCTAAGACCTTTACACCTTCTAATAGTTTAAGTGACATAATCTTCTCCTTGTATCGTATTCTTGTCTTCTTGTACTCTTGTATACTTGTCGACAAGTCAAATTTGAGATAATTCTAGCATACATTTAATCTTATGTAAACATTTAATTTGTAAATATTCGAACATTATTCTAAAATATCTTTCATTAATGTAAACGTTGTTATGAAATGTTCGTGCCATCCAAATGTAAATCTCCTGAATTCGCATAGATTTCAGAATATTATTGCAAATCAGCCTTGTAAATATTATAATAAACTTTTAAAAAGGTTCACTATTTACTTTTCGATGATCAAATCTGAAGGAGGACAACTTAATGCATCTTGTCAATCGAAATTTTTTAACAACCGAAGAAGTCTACCAGGATTTATTTCATAAAATTGAAACCCTTGTTTATATGCCCGGTGTTCGCATCAGCGAAAATGATCTCTGCGAGACCTATGGCGTCTCACGACATATTATCCGCAATGCCATCACCCAACTGAAAGCACTGAATCTTATTACCGTTTATCCCCAACGGGGTACCTATGTCAGCTTAATTGACATGAAACGGGTGGAAGATATTCTCTATGTTCGGGAGGCCGTGGAGCAGGAAGCGCTATGTCGGATTATGAGTCTTCCGGATACAACTGAACTTATCAGCCAATTGGAAGAAAACCTTATTACGCAAAAAAAAATCATCAGCCATGAAATAACGGTTGATGATTTTAATACTACAGATACTGCCTTTCATCGTAATCTGCTCAATGCCATCGGAAAAAGCAATGTTCTGGATCTTCTGAAGGAAGAGTACGTTCATGTCAAACGCTGGAAAAATTTTGAACTACGTGATGAAAAACGATATGAAGAAATCATTCATGATCATCAATCCATTTTTGAGGCAATCAAAAAACGAAGCCCGCTTGCCGGACGAAATGCTCTCCATCAACATCTGGACACGGTCACGAATTTACGTGATGTTTTCACAACTGCAAACCCGGAATATTTTATCCGCCCCTGACCATACTCACGTAAAAGTATTTTTCCAATAATGGTTCCTACTAAATTACGCAACCGCTCAGAAATTATACTGAAATTGCCCCTGGTATCTTGTAAGATTCCAGGGGCAATTTCACTTTTTATGCCTACCACCCATTTTCGAAATCTGAAAATGTTACCAAGGATATTTTGCAAAGCTTACTCCTTGATAATGTGGTCTACACGCCTAATTATTATACTTTACAGTGTTTCTTCTGTCACAGCTTCTGAGCTTTTATCATCGGATCCATCTTCAATGATCGTATCCTCTAATCTCATTTCATTTATCACCAAAACTATTTTATCCGCTTCTATTTCCGTTTCAATGCCTTTGGGATAATTAATATCACCAACACATATCTTGTCATTCAAGTTAAGATCTGTTACATCGATTTCGAGATAATCAGGTATATCCTGTGGTAACCCGGTCACAACTATCTTGTCCATTTGCTGAACAAAATTAAGTTCTCTTAATTCAATTGCTTCTTTACCGATTATTTTAATATTAAGATCAAACTTAATCGGTTCGGTAATGGATACCTCCTGAAAAACGACATTCAATATTTCACCTTTAATTGGTGCATGCTGAATCTCTTTTATCATTGCAGCATATGATTCCTGCCCTTCAAGATCGAGCGTATATAAGTAGTTCTTCCCATATTTATGGATATTTTTTACTAATTCATCTTTATTTATTTTTACAGAAACAGATTCCAGCCCTTTTCGATTGATCGCACCAGGAACATAACCTATTTTTCTTAGTTTTTTTCCGGCACTGCCACTCATCTTTTCTCTTTTTTCAATTGCAATTGTTACTTTTTGGTTCATATTATTTCTCCTTTAATGATAAACACTCATATAATAATGTTAATGTTGTTTTATTTGGTAAATTTCAACTAAAACCCTGACAAATTATTATTCTCAATATTTTCAACTATCTTTTCTTATATTATACCAAAGAATTGAATTAATATCAAATTATTTAAGAAAAAAGCAACAGAAGCCCCGCTGTGATCTGCTCATAATTCTTCCCAAAGATTCCAAGGTTTGCCTATTCAGCAGTTTTAAGCTTGTCAAGAGTTAAGACCATTGCCAATGGCGGAATGTCAGAACAATCGAAATCACTTAAGAAAACTTTGAAATAAAAGTGACATTATGTAGTTAAATTAAGAGCGGCTCGTAATAAAACGGCGCTTACTGAGTAAAAATATTGTCTCTGGTAAGATTCCAAGTCATTGCTTAATAAACTATCTCAGGACTTTCTTTTTTAACAAACACTTTTTTCATGCTGTTTCCAAAACCGTCGATTCTAATCGACGATTATCGCACTAACTGGGCACTCATCTTGAGCTTCTAATGCACACGCTTCATTTTCTGTAGTAATTACTTTAGCAATCACTTCAGCGATACTGTCATTGTCCATTTCAAACACCTTCGGACAAACAGATTCGCACAAACCGCATCCTACACAAATATCCCGATCAACTTTTGCTTTCATTAGGAACCTCCTTTACTGTTATTTTTTAAACAGTTTCCCATTTTCAGAAACAGACTTCAATTGGGATTCCAATCAGAAATACATTATGTTAACTTATATACCCGCCATTATTAAGTCTAAACGTTTTCTAATGGGTTGCGTTTTTCAATAAAAAAAAGAAAGCCGATTCAGCTGGCTCATGTGATTCTTATTAGAGTTAACGAGATGGAGAATACCGCCTCACTAAAAAACAGCCGGAAATAGCAAGATTTTTTAATTTTAACAGTCGGTCACGATCAACCGAATCCAGAGGGGATTGAAGGCTTACCATCAGTTGATCAGCAGAAACATACTCCAACGTATGCATTTGTTCGGTCTACGGTGTTTGTCAGACAGATTTTCGGAAGCTTGGGATATGGGCTCTGCTAAAACTGCAATATTGTCGATTAGTTCCTATTCCAGGCGAACTTCTAACCGTATTGCAAAATGCACTAATTTACAATACAATGGATTACACAACGAAATTCATTTGGGGGTGGTACAAATGAGTACAATTTCTATCCGTCTTTCTAAAAGAAGATTTACTTGTGAGGAGAATATTAGTGAATGAAATAACAATTACTTATATTGCCAATGCCGGTATACTAATTTGTGGTGCAGAAAAAAAAATTCTGATCGATGGGATCCATTTTTTTAAACCATTTGGTTTCAGTCCGGTACCTGCTGCAACGGTTCTGAATCATATTCTCGAGGGAAAAGGCATTTATGAAGATATTGATTATCTCCTTTTTACGCACTGTCACAAAGATCATTTAAGTAAGAATAAATTAACTGATTATTGTTTATTGAATGCACCTCAAATGCTTGTCCTACCTAAAGATGGTAGTAGCTTGGAAAATACAAAAGGGAATATAACTTATTTAGATATGGAATTATGGACAGAAAAAGTTATCCTTGAAGAAAATGGATTAAAGATGACTGCCTTTAAAACCATGCATGATGGCAAAGAATATCATGATGTTGCCCATTATGTATATCAGATCAATCTTTTAGAGCATAACATTCTAGTGATGGGTGATTCGGATTTTCGCTGCTCTGAATTGGAAACGATACTTGCCAGTCAAAGAATTGATATCCTCATTGTTAACTGGATGTTCTTAAACAACCGCATGGGAAGAGCATTAATCAATATCGTCAATCCCAAACAATTGCTTATTTATCATCTGCCTTTTGAAAATGATGATATCTACAATTATATCAAAATAGCCAAAAGCGATTTGAAAAGATATGAGTCTGAAATACCAAAAACAAAATTATTTTTAAACTGTGAAGAGTTTATAAAGGTTTAAAAAAGCTCTGCCCTGAGGGGTTACGAATCCACGACTGCTCGGGTCGTTGGTATATTGAGCGAGACTGTAAATAATTTTGTGTCAGAGTAGAATGACCTTCCAGATTAATGGTAAAATAAAATTAATCTGGGAGGATTTTTATTATGACAAGACAACGAAAGCTGACCAAAAAACGACAAGAACTTATTAAGCAGCTAGCTGGCAACATATCAACCGAAAGATGCAGGAGATGTCCAGGATATGCTGAAAGATCTGCAGCATGTTTACGGTGTGGATGCTTCACCAACGATGATTTCAAAAATGACGGATAGGATTCTGCCCATGCCAAAGAATGGCAAAATCGCCCATAGGCTAAAAAGTACGCAATTGTATTTATGGATGCGATTCATTGCTGAATGGTTGGATTAACATGAGTTCATTCAATACAAATATTTCAGAGTGAGATTTGTCTTACTTTTAATTGACATGCAATCAATTGAGTCTATAATACATTTAAGGGGCAAGAGCCTATTCTAAAGCCCTTACCCCTTCATTTATTCTATATTCTATTTCAATTTTCGAAAACACAAAGCTTGAAACACTCCCATAAAGGTGAAATCACCCCCGCAGCTGAAAATATCATAAACCGCGATTTCAAGGCAGATAAGCCCAACAATAAATGGCTGACAGATATAACCGAATTTCATATCCCAGCCGGAAAAATCTATTTATCACCAATCATTGATTGCTTTGATGGTCTTCCGGTAAGCTGGACCATCGGTACATCACCAAATGCAGAACTTGTAAGTGCAATGCTTGATGAAGCTATTTCCCAGCTTATAGAAGACGAAAAACCCGTAGTTCATTCTGATCGTGGTTGTCACTACCGCTGGCCAGGCAGGCTTAAACGTATTGAAAAAGCTGAGCTCACAAGGCCAATGTCAAAGAAAGGATGCTCGCCGGATAATTCAGCATGCGAAGGCTTCTTTGGCAGGCTAAAAAACGAAATGTTTTATAGCTACTCATGGACTGGCATAAAGATAGATCAATTCATCGAACAACTTGATACGTACATTCGGTGGTACGGTGAAAAACGGATTAAGCTATCACTCTGAGGAATGAGCCCATTAAACTATAGAAAAAGTCTGGGGTCGGTCACTTAATCGGTCCAACAAAACGTCCGCCCCCCCTTTCTGCATAAAGAACTTGCAAAAAACATACCACTTTCATTTATTAGACCTTAAAATCGAACGCACCATAAAATAACTAATGTCTACCCTCCATTCTGATCAACCCCATGCAATTGCGGAAGGATTCCATAATTGTCTTCCAGGTAATTTCCGATGCATAAGAAAATTTCTTTTGATAAGCCCGCCAAAGATTTTCCATGACACTGCTATTTTCCACTTCATCAACGATTAACAGCATATCGGTTAAATAATGCTCTGTCCCACGCTTGTTCGCAGTTGCAATCAGTGCCTGATTGAAAACTGTAGGATTCATGTTTTCACCATATAATTGAAGCAGGCTGTGGATGTCATAAAAATCTCTCATGCGGGTATTGGCAGTATTACGGGAAATAATGGTTTCCAACTTTTTGACCAAAATCGTCTCCAGGTTGTAAGCCCCAATCAATTACACGTTCTTCCAACATCAACTTTAATTGATAACGCACTTCTTTGGGAGTAATGACATCACCTGTGGAAATATCAACCTTAAGCGGTGTGATCACGCCGTCAAATTTTGTCTCGATACTAACCCGGATTCGCGGATACTCGGCTTCATCCATTATCTCACCAATGCTCTTGATATATAAAGATACACCATCGTCCAAGGGAACCGAGGCAATCGAAGCAACGATCTGCTCAACGTCTTCTGCATTCACATTGATTCCTTTTACCGTGGCATCTAAA
>PGZS01000331.1 GCA_002841435.1 Firmicutes bacterium HGW-Firmicutes-3
CGTACAGCCTTTACAGGTTATTTTTTCTTTCGGTATCTTCGTTGACTCTGACAATCTTTTCTGAAATTCATCGGTAACATTATCCTCGTACATTTCACAGTTAAAGCAATCAATCCCACATGGTGCAACAATTTTTTCTTTCATATCAAAAATCCTCCAAATAATTATTTCAGCAATTTCGATCAAAATTGCTTTATACTATTTTAGATACTTGTTTATAAAAAAGGTTACACAATATCAGCAGTAATTTTTTTAATTTTCTCCGATATTTCTTTTTTGTCGCATTTTTGCTCGACGGTATATAGATAGTCGATTTTTTTAAGTAACGACAGATTCTTGAAATGTTCTTTTCTTAATTCATCTGTTTTCGGCTGATTATAGCCAGTTGGAAGAGGGAGACGATGATCATTCATATATTTTACCCATAGCTGGCATTTACATGGCTTCTGGGGATCAATCAAACTGCATCTCATTTCAAATAACTCCTGAAGATGCTTTCTTCCTCTGAATAACGTAACCTTTACGTTTTCAACTGACATATCCAGGATCTCGGCGATTTCTTTGTTTTTAAGATCGGTACAGGTTTTTAGTAAAAAACATACCCGTTGGTTTTTGGGCAGGCATTTTAAAAAAGCTTGCAGACATTTTTCGCGCAATTCATCCATCACCAAATTATCGTCAAAATCACAATTGTATTCGATGCTGTCAAAGAATTCTTTTTCGGTAACGCCTAAATTTTCGGTTATTCTGACCAATGGCAGCTTGTTTATATATTTGAAATACTTGTAGCACTCGTTTATTACAATTCGATATAGCCAGGTGAATAGCTTTGCTTCGTTTCTGAATTTACTTAGGTTTTTATATGCATTTAAAAATGAATTCTGAAGAACATCCTCAGTATCCTGCTGGTTATCAATCATTCTAAATGCACAAGCATATAATTTATCATAATCCTGTATGATTAGGTTCTCTAGTTCCATCTGCAAATCGACGTAATCAGAATTGTTACTCATAATTATCACCATGTTTCCACAGGAAACAGCCCTCCTATTTTTT
>PGZS01000332.1 GCA_002841435.1 Firmicutes bacterium HGW-Firmicutes-3
CCACCATATTATTAATGAAAAGGATTTGGCTAAGCGTGGTTCATGGATGAAAGTTCTTCAAATTACACAAAAATGTTTACTTTTGTGTCTTGATCTACTTGGTATTCAAGTACCTGAGAAAATGTAATTATGGATTGACTGAAACTATAAGTTATGATCGTAGATGTGACACACAGCTTTTCCTCGCCTTACACTTCGTACGGTCATCGGAAAAGCTGTGTATCACATCTACTCGGTAATAGATCGTCATTTCGTCAAGAATAAGCACTGCTCAATCATCCTTCCATTTTACATCCATGTAAAAATGAAGGACGTTCTACATCCATGTAGAACTGTGATGGATCAGTGCTTATTCTTTCCTCATTCGGTTTCGCTACTAGAAGGGGTTCATGGGACCTACGTTAATCACTTCACTTTAATACTGTATTTGGTTTCGCATATGCATAATTAAATAGATTTATTTCGTTTATTCTATACGGAGCACTAAAGCAACCAGAATACCATAATTAACCAACATCGACCATGAAGTTCCTAGAATCAGACTGTGTAAGGGTTTTCATGGGACCCCTTAAAAAAGTCTCTAAGCTTTTATTCACTTAGAGACCGTTGAATCATTAAACATAGGGGTTATCCAGACACTGTAGAATGACCTTCATTTATATCTTATATATGCCATCTTCCTTAATCACTATCTTTTCCTCTTTATACAACCTACCAAGTGCCCTTTTAAAAGCACCTTTACTCATGTTAAATGCTTTATTAATAACATCTTTATCCGTTTTATCATGATAAGGCAAAAAACCATCTGCGTCACATAGCCTCTGATAAAGTCTTTCAGAGTCTGAATCCATTTGAAAATCGATTCTTTGTGCGGTTGTCAGATTCAATTTACCGTCTTCTCTAACTTTTGTAATACGTCCTTCGATCTTCTGACCAATTTTCATATTCGGCAAAAGTTCATTCGTCAAAATAAGCCCATAGTATTTGCCTTCTACTGCAACAAAGGCACCCATATCATCCTTAATGTCATAGATTAAACCTGTGACTTGATCA
>PGZS01000113.1 GCA_002841435.1 Firmicutes bacterium HGW-Firmicutes-3
TAAAATTCTTTTTCAATTTGAACAGAAAATATTGGATAAACGTATTGATTTCACTTTGCTCATCGACCAACAGGAACTTTTTGTATTTGCGGATATGAACCAAATACAGCGTGTACTAACCAATCTCATTGATAACGCCATCAAATTCTGTTCACCCGGCGACACCATTATCGTTGAAACCACCGTACTAATAGGTAAAGTTGAGATCAGTGTCAAAGATTCCGGTCCAGGTATCTCCGAGGAAGATATTAAGTACATCTGGGATCGATTTCATAAAGCGGACCGTTCAAGAGGAAAAGACAAAAAAGGAATCGGCTTGGGCTTATCCATTGTTAGAGAGATTGTAAAAGCGCATGGCGAGACTATCGATGTCTATAGTCAAGAAGGTAAAGGCACAACCTTTGTCTTCACTTTACCCTTATCCCATCATATATAAAGGCGCATTGCATTTTTAAGTGCAATACGCCTTTTATTTTCGTTCTCTAGAAAGGTTTTTCTTTCAACTACCCTTATCCATTAGCTTTTTCTTCTGTCTGAGATGATTTTTTATAAGGCCATCAAGAAACAATATGGTTTCTTTGGTCAGGTTCATAAATTTTAAACCGGCTACATATTCTCCGCCCGAATATCGACACCACATCACTTCAAGCATGACCTCTCTTTTATCTCCGGCGTTTTCAAGGTTGAACATAAGGACATCGCCAATTCCAAGGTCCCTCGTACAACGAACGCCTAGACCACTATAGGATATGTCCTCAATGATGACGCGAATCGGTGACGGATCTGGCGTCTCTTCTTTATTTGATATGATGTGCTTATAGCACAAGATATGATTCCTATAGTCGATACGTTGTCTAATTCTTTTGTTTTCTTCCAAATAGTCACCCTCTTAGCTTTATAACCAATTATGGTGATGCAATTCACCTTCCATTTGCATTTGTCCGAAATCATGCTGGCGATAGGCCTCATAAAGCACGATAGAAACGGCATTGGATAGATTCAAGGACCGAATGTCATTTGCCATCGGTATTCGTATACAAGTCTCTTGATACTGCAGTAGAATTTCTTCAGGTATACCGGCACTTTCTTTACCAAACATAATAAAAGACCCTTTTTCATAATGAACATCTGCATAAGTCTTTTTTGCTTTGGTCGTGCCCATATAAATCTTAACACCTGGATTCTTTAGTAGAAATTCTTCAAATGAATCATACATATGCAAATCTAGCTTGTGCCAATAGTCCAAACCTGCACGCTTAACTGACTTTTCATCCAAGGAAAAGCCCAGTGGTCTTATGAGATGTAGTGAAGCACCTGTCGCTACACAAGTTCTTCCAATACTGCCTGTATTATGGGGGATTTCTGGTTCAAGTAAAATAATATTCATCATTTTGCTTTAATCGCAATGTTCAGTTCAAGTAGTGTGGATCCATCTTCTAGCTCAAGTGGAACACATATTGTCATAGAATCACTGACTGTAAAGGAGAGGTTACTGCCTAGGCATAAGTTTGGTGGTGTTATATCTACAATGATACCTTTTGTTGAAAAAATCGTTGCTGCATTGCCCAACACCATATTTGCAAGTTCCGCTATGGCACTTTTAGCCATATCGTTTAATTCTATAACCGGCATACCCATCATCATATGGGATGCAATATTACAAGCAATATCCTCTTCAAGAGATATAATAACTTGTCCTCTTAGTTCTCCAGTTATACCCACTATAACTGTTAAGACTTTACCTTCATATTCCAGATTCTTTATATAGGGTTTACCCATTTTTGTGTGTATTTGTGATAAATCCCTTAAAACACTTTGAGCAGCACTAATAAACGGATTAATTAATTCTACATTGACTGACATATTGTTCCCTCCTTTTGTCTCTTTTACTTATTGTATCACATAGGGTTATAAGCTATCAATAAGTATTGATAAAATAGATATGAGCCGCATACAAAGCAATATAAAGGTTAAACTTGACAAGACACGTATTCTATAATAAAATTAAGTTATTACTATGAGATAATAACTATTACAGGAGTGATGATATGGATCAAATTACGGCTATGCTTAAAGCTAAAAATCTAAAAGTGACCCCACAAAGATTGGCTATTTTTAATATTTTATGTAATACAGTCGAACATCCTAGTGCTGAGTCCATTTACAACGCTTTACAAGAAACCCATCCGACCATGAGCCTTGCAACCATTTACAAAACATTGGACACTTTGAAAAAAGCCAATCTTATTCAGGAGCTTAACGTAGGTGAGGATCGTTTTCGCTATGACGCCATTATCCATAATCATCCTCATATGATTTGTAATCATTGCGGCCAAGTCTTTGATTTGCACACCCGTGTTGTCGATCAACTCATTGGCCAGCTTCAAACAGAAACTGATTTTACAATTGAGTCCGAGAAAATCTTCCTATACGGAACCTGTTCGGATTGTAAAGTAGCACATTAGAATTTATATTGAGTCAACCAAGTCTCTAAGTGAAAAAACTTAGGGACTTTTTTTCACTTAGAGACTTGGTTGACTCATTAATATAGGGATTACCCCAAGATTTGACAAAGAGCCAAAAAATAATAACCAAAAAAAAGCTGCCTCAGATACATAGTATATCCTGAGGCAGCCCCATTTCATCATGTTTTGTTCTTTGGGTTTTTATTTTTTGTGATACCTTTATTTTTTTATCATCTTTTCAACAAATAAACCAATTCTTTCAAGTGCGATCTTCAACTCCTCCACAGAATATGCATAGGAACATCTAATGAACCCTTCACCACATTCTCCAAAAGCCGTTCCAGGTACAACCGCTACTTTCTGATCAAACAATAACTGGGTCGCAAATTCTTCTGAAGTCAAACCGGTTTTCTGAATGGATGGGAATACATAGAATGCACCTTCCGGTTCAAAACAATCCAGTCCCATTTTTCTAAAGCCTTCAACCATCAATCTTCTTCTTTGATTATACGCACGTCGCATCATTTCCACATCATCATCACAATTCTTTGCTGCCTCAAGTGCTGCATACTGACTAGTGGTAGGTGCACTCATAATAGCATACTGATGGATCTTGGTCATAAGACCTACAGCTTCTTCAGGTCCAAGTACATAACCCATACGCCAGCCTGTCATGGCATAAGCTTTGGAAAAGCCATTGATGATAATCGTACGCTCTCTCATACCCGGAAAGGAAGCTATGGAAACATGCTCAAAGCCATAAGACAACTCTGCATAGATTTCATCGGAAATAACTATGAGATCATGTTTGATAATCACCTCTACTATGGCTTTTAGATGCTCTTCTTTCATGACCGCTCCGGTAGGATTGGTTGGAAAAGAGATCATTAATACTTTGCTCTTTGGGGTTATTGCTGCTTCAATCTCTTTTGCTGTAATTCGAAATTCATTTTCAGCTTTAAGCGGAATAGAAATGACGTTAGCGCCGGCAAGATAAGCACAAGGTTGATAGGAGACAAAGCAAGGTTCTGCTATCAGTACATCATCTCCTGGATTAATAAGAGCACGAAGGGCTAAATCGATACCTTCACTCCCGCCTACAGTTACAAGACATTCTGTCTTATAATCATAATCTAAGCTAAACCTTCTTCTCTGATAATCACATATGGCTTCTCTAAGCTCTAAGAGGCCGGAATTAGAGGTGTAAAATGTTTTACCCTTTTCAAGAGAATAGATGCCCTCTTCTCTAATACGCCAAGGTGTATCAAAGTCAGGTTCACCAACACCTAGGGATATGGCATCTTTCATTTCTGTTACAATGTCAAAAAATTTACGAATGCCTGATGGTGGAATTATGGATGCTCTTTCAGATAACTTATTCTTCATCATGGGGTCACCACCATTCTCTCATCTTTTTTCTCATCGTCTAAAATAATCCCATAATCTTTGTACTTCTTTAGAACAAAATGGGTGCCGGTACTTAAGACGGATTCTAAGGGTGCCAGTGTTTGTCCAACAAACAAAGCCACTTCTTTCATGGTTGATCCTTCAATGATAACTGTAAGATCAAAGCCACCGGACATAAGATAAACCGCAGTTACTTCCTTGAATCTGTAAATGCGCTCTGCAATCCGGTCAAATCCTTCACCTCTTTGTGGGGTTACCCTAACTTCAATTAATGCCGTAACTTTTTCGTTGTTGGTACGATCCCAGTTTATTAGTGTATGATAACCACATATGATTTTCTCTTTTTCCATCTTGGTTATTTCATCGGCAATATTATCTTCATTGTCATTTAGCATCAAGGCTAAATCTTTGACTTCTATTTTACTGTTGTTTTGGATAATCTGCAGTATGTCTTCTCTCATATGTTACCTCCATAATCTTGTCCATTATTGAACCTAATATTTTATTATTCAGCTTAACTTTCCCGGATGATTTCTAAATTATTGGCTAGCAAGCCGATAATCACTAAAAAATCCTACAAGTGAGAATCTTGAGTTACTTGATTACCTTATATAGTTCGTCTGATTGAGGTGGCTTAAGGGTTTGTCTTATTTGATCGCTGATAATGAGGCGCTGTTTACCGGAAGTAACTTTCCCAATATGTGCACTGTGAATACCGGCCTCTCCTAAGACTTTAACAAGTCCCGGTCCATCCTGTGTACCAATAAGTAGTGCACCGCTCGAAATAAGTTGGTAAGGATTAATACCATAAAATTCACATATTTCAATGGTCTCTCTTCTTATGGGTATACTATCTAGTTGAACTTCAAAACCAACTTTGGCACTTGCAGCCATTTCCCAGAGCGCACCATACACGCCGCCTTCTGTTATATCATGCATGGCTTTTACACCATGCTTCATGGCGGCTGCGCTGTCCTCTACAACAGAAATAAGAGATGTGAATTTCTTAGCTTCTTCAATCAGACTCTCTTTAATCTGACCCCTTAGCTCGGCTTCTTTTTCCAGCGCTATAATACCGGTACCTTCTATGCCTGCCCATTTGGTCATGACCAAGTCATCCCCAGGATCTAGGTTACATGACATGGCTAGACTGGCATCTGTAGCTCTTCCTATACCGGTCACCGATACAATCGGCTGATTGACAGCACCTGTAACCTCTGTATGTCCACCAAGCACTTGCACATTCAAAGTGGTACAAACCTCATTCACATCCTGCATTATAATCTTAAGGTCTTCTTCTAAGAAGCCTTTAGGTAATAGTATCGTAAGTAAAATACCAACAAGTGTTGCCCCACTTGAAGCTATATCGTTGGCTGTAACATGAACGGCCAGTTTGCCGATTTCTTTAGTGGTTCCTGTAATCGGATCTGTAGACATGACAATAAGATCCTCATTGGGGAATTTTAGAACACAACAATCCTCACCAATGCCGGGACCATGAATAACTTCTTCTCTTTTTACGGATAATGGTTTTAAGATGGTCCTTTTTAAAACCGTTTCAGATACTTTTCCAATCTCCATACCTTTATTCCTCATCGTTTCCCATAATGTTTCCTAATTTTATAGTATTATAGCATTATTCCTGACATTATAAAAGGAAAAAAAACCACTTCATTGAAGTGGTTTTGATATCGCTGTTATTGTTTAACCAATAGCGTATCCCATATAATCAAGGCAACTTCGCCTCTCGTGACAACTTTGCTTGGATTAACACTAGAATTAGCCGGTATGACACCAATGGATTTAGCTCTTTGTATATAATTTTCAGGCCACTTGCCTGTTAGATTTTCTTGTCTGCCCAGAACATTCACCATAATGGTTACAATTTCTCCATAAGTGATATTGCCGGCAGGTCTAAACGTATCTCCCGGATAACCTTGTACCAGCTTTAACTTATTGGCATTGCCTATTACCCCATGAGCCCAATGACTGGTCGGAACATCCGCAAAACTCTTACTTTCTCCGGCCACCTCAACGCCTTCATATCCTAATATCCGCACAGCTAAGGCTGATACTTCAGCTCTGACAATAGGAATATCTAGCTTAAGGGATCCGTCATCATAGCCTCTAAGTATACCTAAGGTTCTTAGTTGATTGCCTGCGTAGCTTTCTTCATTGGTTGCACCATGGACAATTGTGGTAGACATTAGCACCATTACCAGCGTCATAATTATTATTTTATTCATCATTTTCTTTATTATTTTTTTCATCTATTTACCTCATTTTCATTGAGACGCGCCATTTTTGAGTCTATCCATTTATGAGTACAGGTGCTATTATAGCATGAATAATATCTCCAAACCATAGTTCACCTACGAATGAAAACATATTGTAACAATGGTTAACGTATCAATACTGTATAGTTAATCTTTCACATACAATATATGTGAACTTAGAGAAGCTTAGTTTTGACTCTATCGTCAACAATCCCTTATCTTAAGATAGACTTTGTCGTCTCTCTGACAATTAATTCAACGGGTAGCTCTTGGGATTTTAGGCCTAACTCGCCGTCGATTTTTTTAATGAGGAGTCTGGCAACCTCCACACCTTTTTTATAGATATCTTGCCTTATGGTGGTTAATGCCGGAAAAGTATACTCACATATACTCAAGTCATCAAATCCTATAATGGATAAATCTTCCGGAATTTTCCTTCCAAACTGATGCATAATCTTAATAATGCCAAGTGCCATAATATCTGCAATGGCAAACACGGCTGTGACCTCCATATGGTCTTTTAAAAGTCTATGTCCTATTGTTATGCCACCTTTGAAAGAAACCGCCTCAATGATTACCGGGCATGCTATTTGATCTAGCTTAGCTTCTTTAATGGCACGCTTGAATCCTATGAAGCGTTTTTCATTAACTTCTGAAATGCCAACCTCACTGGTGGCAAAAGCGATATGCTTATGACCAAGGGTTGTTAAGTGCTTGGTTGCAAGGTAAGCACCCAGCTCATCGTCGATCCCTACATTATTAACGCCCACCGCTTCATAGTTATAGTTATCTATTAAGACAATCGGCACCGATACCAGCTTAAGATCTTCCCAAAATCTTGTATCATAAGTGCCAAGTATAGCCAAACCATCTAGCATCCGCTTGTTGACCAACTCAAGTGCATGATCAATAGAGTGAATGCAAGATATGAGTATGTCATAGCCGAGCATTCTGGCTTCATATTCAATACCACTAATAATCTCACTATAAAATGGATTGGTTTTCAAAAGAGAACTTGGTGCACTGTTTTCATATACTTCCGGTATGAAAATACCGATTAGATTAGATTTTCCGATTGACAGGCTTCTAGCCGTCATATCCATCTTATAATTCAGTTCCTTAACGGATGAGAGGACCTTTTGCTTCGTCGCTTCTGTTGTTTTGTTGGATATGTTATTAATAACATTAGATACGGTTGCAACCGATACACCTGCATGTTTTGCAACGTCCTTCATCGTTATTTTTCCCATAGTTTACCTCGCTCCTTGTCGTCTCCAAACCCACTTGTTTTCTCTGACATGATTAATTATAACTTTTTTAACCAAGCTTAGCAATTGGATTTTAAACGTTTAGTAAATTATTAACTTGACTTCCCAAGAGACAATAAGATACTCTAAAATCTTCTCTTTTACCATACCGTTAAAAAGTTCACCAAAACTATTGACAAAACTTCTAATTGTGGTAAGATATATCTTGTTCACCTTGAGGACGCTTCCTCTTGGAGATTCAAGTCCATATGTTATTTGGAGGGGTTCCCGAGTGGCCAAAGGGGGCAGACTGTAAATCTGTTGCGATAGCTTCGAAGGTTCGAATCCTTCTCCCTCCATTTGAT
>PGZS01000114.1:0-1329 GCA_002841435.1 Firmicutes bacterium HGW-Firmicutes-3
TGAATTTTGAAGTAAACCGCCAACTGTTGCACCTGTGATACCACCAAGAATAACGATGATCATTGTTGGTAGAGAATCAACAACTACTTGGAATGTTCCGGCTTCAAATGCGCCACGAGCTGTACCTGCAACACCAATACCAACTGCCATGTCTACCCAAGCGCCGTCATTGTTGTGAAGACCGATGAAGTGATTCATAAACCACATTGTTGAGATGATAGCAAATCCAGCAAACCAACCGCCACCAATTCCGTACGCTCCTGCAAAAGCGCCCCAAACGCTCATTACAAACATGCCGGCAATTGCTGTTCCTAAAATTGTACCTAAATGTTTCATGTTTTTACCTCCCAAGATAAAATTAAGTTTTGTGTTGATCAGGCCTTTCGTAACCATGCACCATTTTAACTTGACCGGTAATGATGCACAAAAAAAGAAAGCATAGTTGATACATTAAGAAGGTGAAAATCAATACTAATTTCCAATTTCTTGATCTACACGGCTCTCAAACTCTCGACCTAATCGTTATTAACTTATATGACAACTATACATTATCAACAAACCCTTTGTCAAGTTCATTTTTTCTTATTGCATATTGACGAAAAGAGTATGGCTGTCGACATCTTTGTTAATTTTTTAACTTAATATTGACGTTATTTTTGATGTTTTTGTCAACTATACCATATTTTTTCACTACTGGTGGAAATAGAAGTGGCACCTGCTTTAAGTGCTTCAAGAACTTCTTGCTTTTGTTCAATCAAACCGCCAACAATAATAGGCACCGACAACTCTTTACTCATAACTGTTGTTATCTTAGGAATAATACCGGGCATGATTTCTACTGCATCCGGCTTCATGCCTTTGATTGTTGCAATACCGGCATTAATTGATTTAGAATCCAACATAAACAGACGTTGAATGACCAACATGTCCATCTCTTTTGCTTTCTTTGTAAGACTGGATTTGGTGGTTACAATACCTGTCGGATCAATCTCGGATTGAATATAACGGAGTGCATAATTGTCATGAGAGAAGCCATGAATCAAATCAATATGGATGAAAACCTTTTTGTCGTTTGCTTTGGCATAATTGACATCATCTTTCAATGTCATAATATCGCCATAAAGCATAAAAATCACATTACATGGCGATTTGATGGCCTTTTCCATATGCTCTCTTGAACTGACCGCTGCGATAATCGGATTGTCGATTAAAATATCATTCATTTGCGATTTAGACATTTTTTTTCCTCCAAGTGTTTTTTGAACTTACCGTTGCTAAATGTACTATAAATGTACCTAAAAGTCAAGTGATACCAGTAACCATGCCGTC
>PGZS01000114.1:1447-9175 GCA_002841435.1 Firmicutes bacterium HGW-Firmicutes-3
TTATTATTCATTTATATTACGTTTATTGAGGTGATTTTTTTTAGTTTATTTCAGTAAATTTGTAAATCATTTCCTAAAATAGACCAAATCCCATCATTTTTGACTAAAAATGCAGGATTTGATAGCATTTTCCCAAACAGTCCTATCCTTTTAAGTGTAACATTCGCAAAAAAAGTAGGCCTGTTGGCCTACTTTTTATTGTTCTGACAAAACTTTTATAAAATCACGCATATAGTCAGGTAAATCCGGTGGTCTTCTAGCCGAGATAAGATGACCATCCACCACACTTGGTTCATCTAGCCATGTTGCACCTGCATTCATCATGTCATGTTTTATACCCGGTGTACTTGTCACTTTTTTACCTTTTAATATATCTGCAGATATGAGTACCCACCCTGCATGACAGATTTCTCCAATAACTTTCTTTTCTTGATCCATACGCTTGGTTATGCTCAAAACCTCATCAAATCGGCGCAATTTATCCGGTGCCCATCCACCCGGCACAAGTAACGCATCAAATTCCATAGCCATAGCCTCAGTAAAATCCATATCCGAAGTGGCAGGTACACCATACTTACCGATATATGTTTCACCTTTTTTTTCACCAGCCAGAAATACTACAGCACCTTCTTCTCTTAGACGGTATATGGGATACCATAGTTCAAGGTCTTCAAAATCCGTATCTACAAATGCTAAAACTCTTTTGTTCTTCAGCTTCATTTTTTATCCTTTCTTGCTATTTATTTTCTAAACACTATGATTTATATGCCAACTACACATGTTTTTCCACCAATAAATTATATATCTTTTCTGCGTTTTCAGCATAGCTTTCTTTAGAAAGTGATCTCACTATTTCTAGAGCACGGTAACGCATCGTAATTGTTTTTCCGGGATGGTTGATGGCGTCAGAGATTTGGTTCTTCAGTTCCGTTTCTGTTTTAAATAAACGTCCTGACTCACCTTCCATCACAATACCTTGTACATTCGTATCGTCATAAACAACTACACCAAGGTCTGAAGCCATAGCTTCAATAATCGTTAACCCTTGGGTTTCCGTATAGGATGCACTTACGAAGATATTCGCCATCTTATAATACTGCCCAATATCTTCATAAGGAACTCTTCCAACAAATACCACATGTTTATGAAGACTTAGCTCATCACATTGTTTTAACAATTGGTTCAGATAAGGTCCGTCCCCAACAATTACCAATTTAAGGTGCTTATGGGCTTTTATGAGTTCGGGCATTTGACTCAACAAAAATTCAATATTCTTTTCTTTGCTGATACGACCTAAAGATAGTAGCACAAAATCATTTTCTTCAATTTGATGGGATTTCCTAAGCGCCAATATTGCTGAATTATCTGCTTCAATTTTAGCAAACTTGCCTATATCAATACCTGTGGGTAGGATATGAATATCGTTTTCGATTCCATACCGTCTAAGAGATACTAAGGTTTTGTCTGTTGGCGCAATAATACAGCTGTATTTCTTCGTATAAATTTTGCAACTTTTGGCAATCATTTTCTTGACCACCCTTTGTCCGTGCTTCAAATTGTAGATATAATGGGTATAGTCTTCATACATGGTGTGATAAGTATGGACCAACGGTATGTCCAATACTCTAGCCATGTATTTTCCTAGTAGACCCACTGAAAACTCAGTATGGGTATGTACCAAATCCAATTTCAATGCCTTAATCATTTTTATTAACGGTACATTAAAAGGAATACCTAACCTAAACTCATTCATTCTTATAATCGGTATGGACTTGATACGAATAATATTTTCTTTTTCCTCTATATGATTGGGTACCTTAACGGTGATGATGGTTACTTTATGGCCTCTCTTTTCAAGTTCCTCTTGTAACATCATGACCGAAGTCACAACACCATTAATCTGGGGATAATAGCAATCTGTAAAAATACCAATATTCATTCAACCACCTCGACCAACGTTCATAACGTTTTCTATCTTTCCTATATTTAAGTCCTAGCCTAGTCAGTATAACAAACCATTATTAAATTGCTGTTAAGACTTTCTTAGGTTTTCTTAAAAGGTTTTACCTTCAAACTCAAATTTATAGTGGTCCAATTTCAATGCGTCTCTAATCTCTATCAACTCTTTTTGTACCGCTTCGTTTACAGGAACACCTTTTTCTTTTCTAAACAATCCATGGTTATATTCTTTTTCTCCCGCTGTGAATATAGCCTCTTCACCCGGTGCTTTAATAGACCCTCTTAGTTCTCGTAATATATCACCGGTTGTTTTTTTAAAACTCTCAAGACCCATAAAAGCTTCTGTATCAATCGCTATAAAGAAATGTCCCAAATGAAACGGTACTTTTTCGCCATTTTCTCCAATACCTGTTAGCATTCTTAAGAAGTTACCTTGCTGCAGCGCCGCAGACAACACTTCAACTACCGTTGCATATCCATAGCCTTTGTACCCTGCCAATGTCTCACCTATACCGCCAAGAGGCGCCAATGCCGCATTTCCACTAACCAGATCCTCAAGAATCTGTTCGGAATCCGTCATTGCTTTACCGTCTCTTCCGATAACCATACCTTCCGGCGTTTCTTTTCCCACGCGTGCAAAATATTCAATTTTGCCTCTTTGCGTTATGGATGTTGCACAATCTAATATAAATGGAAATGGCTCATCTGTAGGCAGACCAAAGGTCAATGGATTTGTTCCTAACATATTTTCTACGCCAAACGTAGGTGCTATAGAAGGTCTTGCATTGGTTCCCGTAACACCTATACAACCGGCCTCAGTCGCCATTTCAGCATAATAGCCTGCAATACCGTAATGTGTTGAGTTTCTTACCGCCACCATACCCATGCCGTATTTTTTTGCTTTTTCTATGGCCATGGACATGGCTTTATACCCAATCACTTGTCCCATACCATCATGACCGTCCACCACAGCTGTTGTTGCCGTTTCTCTAATCACTTCAAAATCTGTTATCGGTTTTTGAATACCTGCTTTTATTCGATCTAGATATATAGGTTTAAAACGATTAACACCATGAGAATCGATACCTTTGCGGTCTGAAGCTATTAAAATATCTGTACAAATAGCTGCATCCTCTTTTGGCACACCATAGCCTATGAAAACTTCATTTACAAACCCGGTAATGGTTTCCCAATCCACGTAATTTTGTTCCATTGTACATTCCTCCCTAAATCCAATGATTATTCGTTTTTCGCTTCAAGTACAACACTATTATAACATGTTTCAACATCCTATGAACATTAATGCTTAATCAAGAGGCCACTTATACCTTTATTTTTCCCCGAATCTATCCCTTGCTGTTTTAACTTCTTCCGGCAATGTTTTAAGTAAGCAAAGATGAAGGGTGACCGCTGCACCTATGAAAACCAACATAATCTTGACATAAAAAATTGGTACTAGGTATATGGAAAAACCTAAAGAGCCCCATAAGAAGAATAATGCCATCATTCTGCTTCTTTTTTTTATCGCCTTATATTCAATATAATTATGAATATAGCTGCCAAAGGTTTTATGGTTCATAATCCAATGATGCATTTTCTTAGAACTTCTCAAATAACAATAAGATGCCAAAAGTAAAAAGGGTGTTGTCGGTAATAACGGTAAAAAAATACCTAGAATACCCAAAAACACGGCTATGGTCCCTACGGTCAATAAAAAATATTTTTTAGTTTTAGCGTATATCTGATTCATACCATCACCTTATGCTTTTATCCTTCCTGATTTACGATGTATATAGCCTTGTCAGTTCAAGCATCAAATTGCCACCTTTTTTTTCCACAACCGCCGAGTCCACCATGGCACAGATTAATGTAATTTCATCATCTTCGTCTGTTTCTCCTGCCAATTGCCAATAATATTCTTCAATTTCCCTCTGTCGTTGGCTATTCAGTCGCTTAGAAAGCTGTTCAATATAAGCATCATCAAAATTTGTATGATAATCTACAATCTTAATGATGCATTTCTCCTTAGTTATTACAATCTTAAAATCTAACTCATTGGTATCTTCTTTTAAAAATAATGTGGTGAGTTCATCTACCATACGGCTTATTTTTTTCACTTCATGTCTCATGATTTTAATCTCCTTTTTTGAATGCATCGATAATTGGTATTAAGAATCCGGCAACCAACCCACCTGCAAAACCATTGTTGTATAAATTAATGCCACCATGGATGATACCTACATTTGTAACAAGCGTAAGATGCAGTATGCCTGCTATAATGCCAATGAAGGGTCCGAACGATCCGGCTATAGGCGCTATGGTTGTAGAAAAGAGTACTGAAATAATAAATCCGGTACTTGTAAAATCATAGCCAAAAACAAAGCCACCGAATAAGACACCTACAACGATGGGCAAGCAGTTTTTAGGATGCTTACCAAAAGCTCCAAATCCAACAATTGTCAATATACCTGCAATAGCTGGGCCGTTGACGATGCCTCCCAGTAGAAGAACCAAACCAGTGCTTAGTATACCCATTATACCCATATTAATGAATGTTATACCATACCCAACAAGTTCTGTGAAATCTGTTATGGTTCGTCCTCTGTACTTAAGTATGTTCTTATATTCTTTAAAGCCTCGATCATTGATCTTATAGCCCATAACAATAAGATATATAAAAAGCAAGAAAAGCATGACAACTATGGTCATATGTTGGTTGGTGTCTAATATATTCACCGGTGTAATATTGATCTTAAAGTTTCTAAGCAAGCTTGTAAATACCGTTCCCACGATGCCTGCTGTAAATCCGATATTATAGAGGTTATAGCCATCATGAAATTTTAACATATGTGAGGATAAAGGTACAATGATAAAACCTATCAGTGTCCCAGTAAGTATACCCATAATATAATTAAACCCTCGATCAAAATAACCTCCGAATGTAATCTCACTGACAATAGGCGCTAGAGCTGTACTAAACATAATGATTAGTATAATATTCTTCATCGCTATTCCTTGCCAACGTGCATAAAGATAGCCACCAAAATATATAGGCAAGATATTGAGAATATTTTTCCCAAAAAAAGAAAAACCAATTACTGTAAAAATTGCAGCAATCAGTAGCCCGTTGATTCTCATCTCAAAACGCCTTAGTAAATATATGTTAAATAAGCCTACCAAGGCTGCATTAACAAACGTAGCACCCACACCACCCACTTTTAAAAAGTCTGTCAAGAGCGTTGTTGGCGAATATAGTATGGCTATAAGTCCTTCAGATAAAACCTCCTGATTTGCCAAACCATAGACAATACCAAAAACCATAAATACCAATGGAAAAACACTTAGAATAAGCTGTTTACCTTCCTTTTGTAGTTCTTTTTCTTCGTATGCGTTGGAATAAATCATCTTGTCACCTCCATAAAGTAGTCTTTGATTTTTTCCATTATAAAGTAAGCCACCAGATTGCACAAGGACTTATGACTTAATTGCAAAATAAGTGTTGACAAAAAGACAAATCAGTTATATAGTTAATTACATAAGTAGTTAACTAGCAAAGAAAGGATGTATGCCTGATGAACATTGATTTCGGCAGTCAAATTCCTATATATCTTCAAATCTCACAATCCATTGAAGACGATATCATTCGTGATATATTTGAAGAAGATACTCAGATACCTTCAACGACAGAAGTTTCTTTAAACTATAATATTAATCCGGCAACCATTGCCAAAGGTTTTAACCTTCTCGTTGATGAGGGTATTCTTTATAAAAAGAGAGGCGTCGGCATGTTTGTAGCAAAAGATGCAAAAGAAACACTCATTAAAAAGCAAAAAGAACATTTTTACGAAAAGTTTGTCATTAATCTCTTACATGAAGCTGATAAGCTAGACATCAAAATTGAAGATATCGTAAAAATGCTAACAGGAGGTCCTGAATATGAATAACATTGAACTAAAAAGTATCACCAAGAACTATAAAGCCACTTGTGCCTTGAAGGATATCTCACTTATTTTTGAAGAAAAAAGAATCTACGGTCTATTGGGGCGTAATGGCGCAGGGAAAACCACCCTCCTTAATTTGATAACCAATCGTATTTTTCCTACCCACGGCCACATAACCCTATCTGATCAACCTCTTACCGAAAACGATGACCTTCTCGAACGTATTTTTTATATGACCGAAAGGAATCTTTACCCTGATAGTATGAAAATTCATGAGGTTTTTCGTTGGACCAAGACTTTTTATTCGAATTTTGACCTGACTTATGCCAACCAGTTATGTGAAAAATTCGATTTAAATCCTAATAAAAAATTTAAGGCACTTTCTACCGGGTACAATACCGTTGCCAAACTGATTGTAGCTTTGGCCTCAAATGCGGAGCTGTTAATTTTTGATGAGCCAATACTAGGCTTAGATGCCCATCACAGAACGCTTTTTTATAAGGAACTCCTTGCTCAGTACATCAAAACACCAAAAACCATAATCCTATCTACACATATAATAGAAGAAATAGCTGATTTACTTGAGTGGGTTGTCATCCTTGGCAATCAAACAGTTCTCATTAATGAAAGTGTATCATCCTTATTGGAACGTGCTTATGCTATTACCGGTAAATCCACAGATGTTGAAGCTTTTATCCAAAACAGAGACCTCATTGGCTTAGAATATCTAGGCAATTATTGTAAAGCCATCCTTCTTGAGACGTTTAATACAGAAACTTTTGAAATACTCACTCATATGGGTCTTGAAAAATCCAAAGTCGGTTTGCAAGAGCTCTTTATAAAACTAACGGATGTAGGAGGTGTTTTAAATGAAATCACTAAAGTTGGCTAATTTTCATGTAAGGATGATGCTACCATCCATGGTGATTTATTACATGATCTTCATTACAGTTATTACTTTCTTAGCTGCAAGTAACTCAAGCACTGATCAGAATTTCTCTTCTTCAGGACTTGAATTTTCCACTGTTATATTTCTCTTTGTCATGGGCCTAAACGCATTTAGAGAAAACTTTTACTTTTCCCAAGCCAATAATTTATCAAGAAAGACTTTTTGGAGCGGATTACTTCTCTCAATTTTGCCAATCGCTTTTCTTATGTCCATTGTCGATCTTGTCATAAATCGTATCTACAATGCTTTCGTACCTTCTCCAACAAACTTTGATATGATTTATGGTACTTTTCGTGATACAGGTATGTTTGATTGGAATACGATGCAGTATGTATGGGAGCAAAGTAATTCCTACTATACACTTTTTTCTACTCTCATTTGGCAATTTGCTGCTTATGTTCTTTTCTTTGTATTGGGCGTTGTGATTACGCTGATTTATTTCAGAAGTAACAATCTTGTAAAAATCATTGTGTCTGTGACACCTGTTGCACTCCTTGTATTGCTTAGGAATATAGCTGGCTTACTACCTAAAACCTGGATACTTAGTTTTGGTACTTTCATCGACGCTATTTTCGGTTGGCAAACTAGGAATCCATATATGGCTACATTAACTTTCTTCACTTCAAGCTTTTTTCTGGCCGGATGTTTTTATTTACTACTAAGAAGAGCTGAAGCAAGAGAATAAATTCGTTGTGAACATTTAGGCCATTAAATTTTCGTGCATGCCCTATCAAAGTCTTTATATTAGGTCTACGTAAAAAAAGAACCGACTCGGATGTGAATGTACCGACCCCCAAAAGTTAGACCTAAAAATCTAACAATTGGAGGTCGGTTTTTTATGGCAAAATACAGTTGCGAATTTAAGAAAGAAGTTGTCAA
>PGZS01000115.1 GCA_002841435.1 Firmicutes bacterium HGW-Firmicutes-3
GGTCCAAGACACCTATAGATATACGGATCATAGTTATCGATATATTGAGTTTATCATTGTAGATCATGTTGTGACCTTTATAGAAATCGGTATGGAATTACAATAGGTATACACTATAATAAGAGAGGTATTACTCTATGAGTAATACCTCTCTTATTATAGTGTATACCTATCATTCATTTATTTCTTGACAATAATTTATTGAATTCTTATACCTTTGTAATTTCAGTGGCATTCTAAGACTATTGCGAATTGTTTTGAAGATTTGCATACTACTTGCGCCACCTTTATCACCATAATATAGTTTAAAAGTTGATTCTCCTATTACTGCATCCACATTATTCAACTTAAGTAGTAATTCAACCATACATGAAAATCCGGTTTCTTCAACAATATCCGTTCCATACCTTGCATAAAGTTTACGAAGAATAGACAACGAATAAACACGATATCCGCATGTATAATCTTTTACATTAGGTATATTCAATAATGCCGTATAATACCATCTCGCGAAAATACTCAGTATTTTCCTATGTATTGGAACACCAAAGATTTTTGATCCTGGATAGAATCTTGAAGCTATGACAACATCAAAATGTTTTGCGAAGGCTTTATTAAACATTTCCAAAGAATAACAGGCTTTATGTGTATGATCAGAATCAAGAATCAGCATGAAATCTTCAGCACTTCCTTTTGATAAAACATATTCCATCCCGGTTTTTACCGCAGCACCAAGACCTTTGTTGATTACATGATCAATGACATAGATTTCTTCATGAATACACTCAAGATTTCTTAATATATCAATTGTATTGTCTTTGCTACCGTCATTAATAAGAATGAATTTTAATCTTGCCGTTTGGTGATTATGATATGTTTCTTGGAAGTCTTTTACAACCTTTTCAATATTTAGTGCTTCGTTATAACATGGTAACACGACATAAAAATCTACTGTTTTACTCATTAAATCGCTCCTCTATTCGTGATTTAATCCGTAAGAGATGATTAAAAAGGCTATGATCTAATCCTCTCCTAAGCAAAATTATTTCTTTGCTCAACGTTAATGTGGTCCAAGTAGCTGTACTGCTTATACTGTTAATTACCCCTGCAAGTCGAATCCCAAAAATAACACCTCTATACAAAGGTAATAGCGGAATCAACCACCAACTCTGTATGACATACCGGCGTGTCGATTTTTGGTTACTTAATAATAAAATTGCAACCAAAAAATATAGCATACCATTTAGAACATATAAGCCATATAATATCAGATTTGACCCTACCAAAATTTTCAAAGGATAGCCCATAAAATATAAGTAGATGATTCCAAACATCCATATGAGTCTTGGAAAAGCTAGGGTATGATCCGTCATTAATATTCTAAATGAAGCTTTGCTAAAGAAATTAAAGATATGACCTGTATGCTCTTTTTGATGTAAATGGGCCACCTCCAATTGACCTCTTTGCCAGCGTTGTCTCTGGGTATACATTCGATCGATTCCTTCTATCGGATCTACGTAGAAAAAACAATCTTGACAAAGAATGACTTTACCTTTTGTTTTTTTCTTAACTTGAAAAGTCATATCTGTATCTTCGCCAACAGTATCAAAATTATACATTCGAGTCTTAATAATACTTTGACGCCTAAAAGCAGAACAGGCACCTGCTAAAGTGTACATTGCATTGAATCTAGAGGCAATATTACGCCCGACTAAAAAAGACTCAGTATACTCAAACATCTCACATCTTTGACCCGTTTTAAGAAAAATGCTTGTAGTTGCGTTGATTAGATTTGGGTCAATTAACACGACGCCTGTTACTGCACTAATTTCTGGATCCGATTCAAACTTAAGGACTATAGCTTCAAGACCCCTATGGTCTAACCATCCGTCACTGTCAATATTTAATACATACTCTGTTTGACTGTAGCTTATCCCTAAATTCAATGCTTTTGCTTTACCCGCATGCGTATCATGCCACCATATTTTAAGATGTGGATGGTCTTCTTGGAATCTTTGATAAATGTTATAGCTTTCATCATGAATCTGTTGATTATTAAGTAGTCTTATTTCCACTTTGCTCATATCATAAGATTGTGCTGCAACAGAATCAAGACAAGCTTTTAATGTCGTCGCTGAATTATATATAGGAATCAAAATGGAAATCGTTGGATAATAATCCAGCTTTTTCTTTTTACCTTCTAGAAATTTTGAGATAATAATCATCACACCACTTAAAAAACACACGCCAATTTCCCACATCAATGGTATAAGAACCCATACACCCCAAAAAACCATTTCATCTATATAACGCATTAGAGGACACCCACTTTTTGTTGAACAATGTGTTCTAATGTAAAAGTACGGTAATAAAGCGTAACAACAAATATAAAAAATATTAAACGAGCGATGACTGTATGAGCGAAAAAGAAGTACTTCATACCCATACCTTGGATTATAAAAACAATAATCATCACACGTAACAAATTGACCGCTGTTATGTATACAATGCCTGTTATCATATAATATATTTTACTAAGCGGTCCTCTTATTGGGTAGAAAGCTACAAGGGAAATATATACCATAATCTCCAAAATACCTGTACATTCATAATCCAAAAAAAATGTTATCACCTCAGTAGTCCGAGTCACGGTTAACATCCCATATTCAGGAAAGACTTCAAAATTAGTTATAAAGCCTCCTATTAGATTAAGCACAAAAGCCAATACCTTTAAAATATTTTCTCTTAGAATGTCATTGGTATAATGAATTAAAAATATAAATGTTCCTAAGCTGCCCAATACAAACTTAAAAAATTTAAGATTAAGTTTATTTAAGAATATGAGTGCAATAATCCATATAACCAACAAAATCATCATATCAAATACCCTTTCTCCGACTAAGCGAACCCGCTATAACGATGATAAACACAATGAACAAAGTTATTGTTGGATATGTGCTGATTGTCGAAATGATAATAGGTCCAACGTCAGGGGCTTTATCAGAATCTGTTCTTACATATATTTCAAATCCATAGCCCGCTTCACTCACATTAGCTATATAGGACATTGGGATGTATAGTTCACTATTATAGCTGTCACACCAATAGCCCGTTGTTTTCCAAAGTAACACCCACGCCTCATTGTATATGGCAATATCGGCTTTACCCGAATTCGGATTTGATCTAATATCAATATAAAAAAAATTACCTTCACTATTTATATCAATATAGGCTTTCCATGAACGGTTCGCACTGTTTAAACTGCTTCTTGTTAATCTGAAATACAGTTTATCAGCAACAACATCCGGATACCATGAGACCTTAACCAGATCGTCTATTTTCGATCCATCACCTTCTTTATCTATTAGATAAGGTTTATCGCTCCAATCAATCAATATACCTTCAGCTGTAGTACCATATACTTGCCCAAAAGTAAGGTAAATCAAAGTTATAACAAACAGTACTTTAAGTTTTATATTCATAATTTATCCTCAATGATTTTTATATATTTTTGCTTAATATATATTTCAATCGGGTCTTTTATAATTAAGAATATGATAAATAGTATCACACCAATTATTGATATAATCCATCCTTCTTTTGCATATGGATATACTATATCGATGGTTGTGTTCCCTTCTACTAATAATGATAGATTGTTAACTTTGTTAATCGATTGTTTTGAAATAAAAGCATCGATTTTTGCCATTGGCATGAGCGTTCCCGGCTCTGCCGCAATCTCTATTTGTCTTGCTTTTATTGTCTGTGTCACAGAAACAACCTCTCGTTTTGGTAAATGTTCAGCTTCAACTCCTAAAAGACTACCTACCAAGTCAAGTGCTCTCTCGTCCCTTTGTTCATAGATATAATACAACAGATTTAAGCCTATGAAATGCAAGCGATTGTTTTTCTTTGTTCCAAAAAAAACAACTTCTTGACTATCAATAATCCCATTTCCCATATCAACATCCAAATTGGCTAAACTTAAAGTATTCCAATTATAAGAACCTTTTTTGAAATTATCCAAAACATAGGTTTCATTGTCATAGTTTAGCATTGGATAACTGCCAATTAAATTCAGCGGTTGCGCAATAACGCCTAAAAACTCTGCTCTCATTAAATACATGTCCGGCTCCAAGCCTGATAAATCAATATATACATCAACACCTGATCTAGATAACGCAATTAATAATGCTTCCGCTTTATCTTTATCATCATACTTAAAGCCGGTTACAACAATTTTTTTATACGCTTTTAATTGTTCATAAGTATAATGGTCAATATAATCATCTTCTCCTACAGTAAACTCAGGAAAAGCCAACACAACATTGGATGCAAATTTTCCAATAGCCAAATATTCATAATTGACCTTTGTACCAAAATTCTCAGGGGTATTCATTTGAAAAACTAAATCATCCGTGAATTCTTTTTTCAATTCGTAGCCTAGATTCATACCTGTCTGAATAAGACGTTCTTCATTTTCAATATACTTCTTTCTCACTATCACAGTATCCGAACCCAATTCTAATAATTTATCAAACATGGTATTATAGTAGGCTTTTGTAAAGGCTTCATTGACTTCAACAATATTCGTTGCAGTTGTAGCACCTTGCCATGCCCACCCGAAAACTTGAGCTTTCTTATAAGATTTATCACCATAAGATATATGATAACTCGGATCAGAATCGTAAGTACTTAAATCCATCATGGCAACCCGCTGATTAGCTATGGAGGTGGCATAAACGATTGATTCGTTTGCTCTATGAGTAGGCAATGACGTTTGTACGACAACCATTGTAATCAAGCTGTCCATAAACATTAGAAACAAAAATCCATAAAGGACTTTTCGCTTTAATACATCCCACTCCAATAGGCCAAAAAGAAAAAAGCACATTGCCATGGGGGTGAATCTCATCATCCAAAAAAGTTCACTCATAGGTAACTTCATCAGGATAAATAGAAACCATTTCGTAGTCCCTAGGAAAATAACAAAGACAACAAGCATCGTGACTTTTGCCTGTCCTTTACTTAAAAACAACCCAAGTATCATGATAATAAAAATAGCTAAACCAAAGTAATAAGCATCTGTAGATGAACCAATAAATCTATAGATAGGGTTTAAGGATTGACTTATATGATAGGTCAAGGACTCCATTACCGAGCTATTGCCTGATGCGTCTAAAGATACTATCCCTCCTTTTAGGGCTGGATATAGCCACATGGCTGAAGCAATAATTCCAAAAACTGCTGAAGCCAACACATACATTGACTCTATTAGCTTATCCTTCATTATCATCAGCCTGATGACTACAAATAGAAACAAGGTTATTCCCACTAAGGCTGCAATCATTGCGTGGGACAGGGTAATCAACAACATGAGAAAAGCGATTAGAAGAAGCGTTCTTTGTTTTCTTTTTTCAAAATAAACGAATACCGACAATAATAAATATGGAAAAATTATGGATACAACCACTCTTGGTAGATTGCCTTCTGCAAATAACAACCGATAATTATCCGGTAGAATGAAATACAATATGCCTAAGATAGTACCCAGATATACATTGTTTTTTTTCTTTCCATATAGTATGAAAGGTATCGCTCCAACAAAAAATACGATTCCAACAAAAAAGTAATACCCAAACAAAACGTTCCCATTGCTTATTAATTCACCGATCATCATGATATAATAAGGTAATGGTGCCCAATACCTAAAGGGCTGTAATCCGTTATACCATAGCTCAGTGTATTGTGGAAACAGATTCCCTTTCATAACTTCGTTATATAAAAAATGACTCTTAAAAATATGACCCCAAGTATCTGAACCCCATGGGCTTAAACCATTGCGTGTGATCCAAATAAGAATCGCAATGAACGATACTATTAACAAGAGTACTATTATATAAAGAGGAAGTTGCTTTATATGACTGATTTGCTCCTTAAAGAAGCCGGTTTTTTTAGTGTCTTCTAAATCGTTTGCCTCTGGTGCTATTGAAGATTCTACCTCTTTACTTATTTGTTGACTTGTTTCTTCTGCGTTTATAGCCAAACTCTCCTTTTTCTTTGTGCTTTCCTTGACTAAAGCTTGTAGTTCCTCTAATTGCTTTTTTATATTTTCTAGTTCTTCATTTGAATTTTGAGGACTAGATTCAGTTTGACTCATTAACAACGGTTTCAATTCAAGCTCTGGTTCTTGAATGATTTTTAATTCGGCCGCTTTAATAATACGTGTCACTTTTGGGATTTTATCAACATTCGATTGCAATAGAATCGACTTTTGGTTCTCATCTTTCCGAATAGCATTCATAGGATTAAACCCTCTGAAATTATAAGTTGAATCATTAATTGTATAGCTTCTAGCTGCTGTTTCACTGATTTCAATAGAAGATATTCTCCAATATGCTTCTTTAAGCAATTCACTGATCTGTTCAAACAATACTTCTCCAATGATTTCTAGTGTTGGTGGTAACTCATCAAAGGGGCTTACATCATTGAGTGTTTTTGATTCATACTTCTTTAGGTGATTAATAATCCGTTCCTCAAGATGTGTAAACTGGACAAATTCTTCGCTTTCTTTTACTAGATAAATAGCAATCTCCCATGTATGTGGATGAATTGATTTTATATTATTAATCTCTAGAGCATGTCTAGCATTTAGAAAGAATTTAAATCGATATTGTCTTGTAATCATACTTCCGTCACCTGTCCAATCAGTTTTTCTCTAACTGCGTACAAGATAAAAAAAGTGACGATTATAGCAAGCACTTTAGCTATTTGAGCGCTAAAATGAAGTATTTCATAGGACATCCATAAAATTAGCGTTGATACAATTAAACCAAAGAAGAAAGTGCTTTCGAATTTCACAAACTCATTGAAGGTTATTTTAATTTTGTAGACTAATGAATAGAGTAGTATAAATTGAGTTAGTGTACCCATTACCATTCCCATTACATTTGCGTATACAAGATTTAACCCTTGTTTCATTAGAAAAATGGTCACAATATAGTCAAGTACTGTAACACCACAGCTAATTAAAAGATACTGAATGAGTCTTGATTGAATTAAAGATTTAATCATATTCATTATCCTCTGCTTTTCTACAATATTTGAAATAAGCATTGTTTATTCTATGGGATTACATTATTAATTAGAATGAATGACTGAATTATTTAAAGAGTATAGTTCCTAGAAAAACCAAAAAAAAATAACAAATAAAGTTTTTTTTGCATTTCTATATCTCTTACAGACATTAAAGGTTTAAGACCTCAGAAACGAAATAGAATTATATTAATTCTAAGTATACTGTTCATTTTTTGTACTGTCAAGACATTCTATTTTTTATTTAGCCAAATAATTATATATGCTCATATAAATTCTGTATTTTTATAGGTAATATGACTTTTTTATAGGTCTATTTCCTTATTAATGGTATAATATTTTATAATAACCTCGTAAATCACAAAATAACGATTTGAATCAATTATTAATATATAAAAAACACTATACATATCTTACGATAATACATAGTGTTTTTGTCTTATTTACTAATGTTCTACGATATGGCAGATTTCTTAATCTGGTTAAAGGCTTGTAGTACACTAGGCACCAATAATACGATCGCTGTCACAAATCCTTCTATACCTGTATAAGAAAAATTATACCAAAATGAATATAGAATGGAGTTCCAACCTTCCGGTGTG
>PGZS01000333.1 GCA_002841435.1 Firmicutes bacterium HGW-Firmicutes-3
TTTATGCCCAAAATAATATGCTCCTTGTTTCTTCTTGTTTATTAGGAAAGTAGAACTTTCCTAATAAACAAGAAAAGAAGCTTCGCTTCGTTATGAGCTTTGCTCATATTTCTGAACGGTTCGACAGGAAAGGTCTTTGACGTATTCAGCCACACTTTTAGGCCAAATACTAAAGTATGACTTTAATAGAGAATAAAAAAAAGGAATCTCCAAAGAGATTCCTTTTTTCACTAAGCTAGTAACGAGATTCGAACTCGTGACCTCATCCTTACCATGGATGCGCTCTACCTACTGAGCTATACCAGCAAGTATATGGTTATAATCTGGCCTAACCTTTAGGCCACTTTATCTATTATAACCATATCTTATCACTTGTCAACAATAAATCTTTACTTTTTTTCTTTCATAATGATTTCCAGCTTTTTCTTAATGCGCTGCAGAGCGTTGTCAATAGATTTTACCGGTTTTTCCAGTATCTCTGCAACTTCAACATAGCCGATGCCTTCAACATAGTATTCCAAGACATCTTTTTCAAAATCACTTAATTTATCCGCCAACTCATCTTCAATAATATGCATGTTTTCTTTGTCGATAATCAGTTCTTCCGGATCAACAATCTGTTTTGAAGGCATGAGATCCATCAGTACGATTTTGTCATTGTCCTCTTCAAATACAGGTTTGTTCAAAGAAATATAGGAGTTTAAGGGCATATGCTTTTGCCGTGTAGCCGCTTTAACGGCTGTGATAATTTGCCTCGTAATACAAAGGTCTGCAAAGGAAAAAAAGGATGATGCCGTATCATTTCTATAATCTCGAATCGCTTTAAAAAGACCGATCATGCCTTCTTGTATCAAATCATCACGGCCTGCACCCATTAGAAAATAGGATTTTGATTTTTTTTCTACCAACTTTTTGTATTTGTTCATAAGAAAGTCTAACGCATAATCATGACCTTCTCGAATAAGTACGACAATTTCTTCATCTGTATAAATGGTTAGTTCTTCAAATGCTATGACTCGTTCTATTTAAG
>PGZS01000334.1 GCA_002841435.1 Firmicutes bacterium HGW-Firmicutes-3
CAATAGGCAGTGCATTTATGCCAACAATTCTAAACTGAAAGAAGGTGAAAAAATGGAAAATAATACTTTTGGTAGTCGATTAAAGGCGTTGCGGATTTCAAAACGATTAACTCAGGAAAATTTTGCCAATCTTTTCTATCTCAACAAAAGCTCCATCTCCAAGTATGAAAAAGATAAAAATTTGCCGGAAAACCAATTGCTGATAAAGATCGCAGATTTTTTTGAAGTTTCTGTTGATTATTTATTATGCAGAACCGATCAGCCAAAACTTTTGCCCAGCAACCCCAAACCGATGACCTGTGAAGAATTTTTAAAATCTTACGTTTTTTCCAACGAAGAAGTGGATTCTTTTTCTTCTTACTTCTCTTTCCCAGAAAGCTATAAGCAAGAAGTTCTGGATTTTATCAATTTCAAGAGTTCCAGCGGAAAGTAAGTCAAAAACTACGAAAATTATGTTTAAATAACTTGTTATAAAACAAAAGAAACACGCCAAACGTGTTTCTTTTTTGATTCACAAATAAATCTTCACCGTTATGCCTGCGCATTTTTTTTAAAATAAAAGAGTTTGATTTAAAATCAAACTCTTCCCTATTTTACAGCTAATCGCTTATTCGCCCAATAGATAGGTTAAGGTGAATAAACTATCCGTAATGTTCACATTTTCGACAACAACATCGCTGGGCACATCCAAATCCAATGGACTGAAATTAAGTATGCCTTTCACGCCCAATTCCGTTACCTGGGTCGCTACCTTCTGTCCCACCTCACGGGGCACGCACAAAATGGCAATGTCTATTTCATTCGATTTGATAAACTCATCAAGCTCATCCATATGTTTTACAACCACGCTGCCAATAACAGTACCAACCGTTAATGGATCAACATCGAATACACCTTTCAGAATGACGCCTTCACGCTTAAACCGTTCATAGTTTGCAATGGCATGACCCATATTACCGCCACCGATAATAATGCAATTATATTCACTATCAAGACCAAGAATCTCCTTGATAGCCTCCTTTAATTCTCC
>PGZS01000116.1 GCA_002841435.1 Firmicutes bacterium HGW-Firmicutes-3
TTCAGTCCAAAACGATTGCCTTTGATTAATACCAATTCATTCATATAATCCCTCTTAATTCAATAAAAATTTTTCTAATCCTTATTATACATAATAACACGCTTATTGTATACAGTTGAAAGATATGTTTCTTATACCTGACTAATTCAACATATTACCTGCGCTGTAATTCTCAGCTTCCTTATTAACCTCAAAATACATTGCTAAGACTTTTTTTGAGTTTAAGGCTGCATATCTTGAAGAATAACCAAAATGTATGACGGTTGCAATAGAAACAGAAGGGTCTTCATAAGGTGCAAATCCGGTAAATATTGCATGAGAAGCTCTCGATTTAATAAGTTCTGCAGTTCCTGTTTTTCCGGCTATAGAAATAGGAAAATCAGCAAAATAAGATCTAGCAGTACCACCTGAACCTTCAGTTACATCTAACATACCTTTTTTCACAACATCTAAATGATTCTGATTAAAATTGTTTTCAATAACAGTTTTAGGCGTGAAATCCACCACCATATCACCTGATTTTTCCATAATTTTATCTACGACATTAAGTTCCTGCATCTTTCCGTTATTGGCTAAAGTATTCATGAACCTAGCTAATTGAACTGGTGTAAAATCATGTGTGCCCTGACCGATTGTCGCTCTAACGGCATCTCTTTCAGCAAGGGTGGAAGAGGCTTCACCTATCTCTATTCCTGTTTTAGAATCCAACCCGAATCGGCCTGCATATTCTGCCAGTACACTGATACCGTGTGCATCACTATATTTGCCTTCTTCATTAAAACTGAGTCTCCAACCCATTTCATAGAAGAAATAATTACAGGAGTGTTCTATTGCTTGCATAACATTAATTGATCCATGACTACCACGATTCTGGGAATAAATCCAGCAACTTGGAGAGGGGAATATTTTCGTAAAAATACCTCTGTCAAGAACACGGTCTGTCGGGCGTATAACGCCTTCCTCAAGGGCAGCTATGGATGTAATCATTTTGAATGTTGATCCGGGAACGGACTTCGCGTAAGTAGCCCTTGGATATAATGGGCTTGTAGGATCAGATAAAAGTTTTGCATAATAATTGTTGTCAAAATTATTAACAAGTCGACTGTTATCATAGGAAGGGTAGCTGACAAGTGCAAGTACTTCTCCTGTATCCACATCGGTAACAACAACCGCACCTGATGAAGGATCAAGAGCCAACTCGTGAGGTGTTATTTCAATATTCAATATTTTTTGCTTCATAAACTCAATCGGTATTAATCTACGACTTTTAAGATTGGCTATATCTTGTTCTGAGGCAGTTACTAATCCTAGATCAATAATCATAAAAGTAAGATCATAATAATTAAAAGCTTCTCTATCCAAAAGATACAGATAAATGTATTTTGTGAAATCATAGCGTGTAACACTTTCTTCTTCAATGAACTTTATAATATATTCCAATGCTTCTTCTTCTTTCGCATCCTTCATGACTTCGGGTAGAATCAAATAATTTGCTTTATAAAATTCAATCATCATTGTTTGGAAACTCATCTGGCTCTTTTTAAAAGCAACATAATTTTCATCATATTTATAGCCTTTATCTAAAATACCTTCGGTTCTTAAATTTTCCAAAAAATAAGTATAGATAGTATTGTATTTATTGTAGTTTACCGCTAGTGCATCACTCTTGATTTCATTTATAACATAGGAAGACATTTGTTCTTTTGTGGTCATCATTAGATTATAAATCCGAGACTGTCCGTCTCCATTTTTTGGATCGATTAACCTTGAATCTATAAGATTATACCGAAAAATAGAATCATAGATGTCTTTAAGGAGTATATATCTTTGCTCCCTTGTATTTGGCAAGCGCATTAGCATTCTATCTACAATAATTTCTGCTAATTGGCGTTCAAGAATATTATAGGTGTTGATTTGCAAGTCTCTATCTATAGTAAGGTATACATCGTTTCCCATAATAGGATCAATATTTTCGAGAACGAGCATGGTTTTACCCAGATTATTGACCTCAACCTTTTGTGCGCCGTCATACCCTCTTAAATAGGACTCCATCTCTTTCTCTATTCCAATAACACCAATGGTGTCTTCAGCAGTATAACCCAAAGGCTTTAAGACTTCTAAACGTTCAGAATCGATTTTCCGAGTATATCCTATGATATGCGCAAAATAAGGTGCATCATTATAGACGCGATAAGGAGTTTCGACAATAGAAACACCGGGAAATACATCATTTTTCTCCTCCAGCATTGCAAGTGTTTTATGACTGACATTCGTTGCAATAACCTCGGGTTGGTATTTTGAGTACCTTTTAATGTATTGAGCGTACCGAATACTTAAAATATCTAATATTTCTGTTGTGGTATACTTGGTTGCATCAATATTAAAACGTTGATCTCTTAGAAATAAATATATTTCATTAGGCTCCATAGCAATTTGTTCTTCTGTTAAAAGTGTCGTATATCTTAAATTAAACACATTTTTCTTGAAATTGAGGACTTGTCTTTCTGTACCAATAATTTCAAAACCATCCCCTGTCTGCACTAAAGGAAATTCATCCACTAAAGAGTCGCCATTATTCTTAATAATACCTATTAGTTGATGAATCATCTCATTTTTATCAGATACCTCTACACTATCATTTAAAAAAACAGTATAAGATATAATATTTTCTGCCAATGGGTAACCATTTCGATCATATATATTGCCACGATGTCCCTCAATACTCACTTCTCTAACAACACTGAGTTCAAACGCTTTAGCTAGTTCTTCACCCTCTACAATCTGAAGCTCAAAAAGCCTCATGACTAAAATGTAAAAAAGGATAAATACGATTAACAAAAGTAAAAATAGTCTATGTGTAAGAAAGCTATATACTGCTTTAAATAGTGTTTTCAATTAATCTTCATTCTCCTTTAACCACTCGTTTTTTTCCACATAAAGATTAATAAAGTAATAAATTCGATAAAGTATGAAGCCCACAAATACCGAATAAATAAGCTCAGGTATAATAATCATAGAAAAATACAGGTTCAACTTTAACTGACCTCTAAATAAAAATGTGAAAAAGTACACGATGAAATTTTGAAAAAAATCGGCTATGCCAATCATGGCAATAGGTACAAGCAGACTTTCTCTGTAAAAAGTTCGATGAAAAAAACCGGTAGCATAACCAATATACATGTAAATCAAAGCATAAAAACCAATGACATCGCCATAAAATATATCGTGCAATAAACCGATAATAACACCTACAACAGCACCTTCAACTTTACCTCTTAATAAGCCGAAAGAGACAATTGTAATGACAAAGATATTTGGAACAATACCATTAAAGGCTATTTCCTGAAACAATATAGGCTGTAGAATGAAATTAATCAATATAATTAATCCAATTACAAAAAAACGAGCAAACTGAACTTTTCTCATTGGTTCCTCCACAAACGGTTGATAACAAGGACTTCTTCCATGTGCTTAAAATCCACAACAGGCTTTAGGTAAGCTACTTGTGTCAAACGATTGGGGTTGTTTTCAATTTCCACAATATGGCCAATCAAAATGCCCGGTGGATAGACATCCCCTAAATGAGAAGTTGTTACTTCATCACCTATAATCAAATTGACATCCTCGCCAATATACTCAACCCTTAAAAGGCCATCGTTATATAATGTTAAGTCACCTTTGACAATACATAGATCTTCTGTCCGAACAATAAAGGCACTAACACTGCTTTTATCGTCAATAATAGACCTTACTTTGGAATAATTAGGACCAACTTCGATAATCTTCCCAAGCAAGCCGGCACCTGACATAACCACCATATCAGGTTTAAATCCTGCACTTTCACCCTTGTCTATGGTAAATACATGATACCAATTTCCCGGATCTTTACTTATGACTCTTGATCCGGTTTTTGGATAATCCGCATAACGCTGATCAAGTTCATATAAAGTTCTAAGTCTTTCCAATTCTGATTTTGACTGATCTAGGATTTTGTTTTCATATGTCAGTTGATGAACCTCTTCACTTAATGATTTATTAAGCTGTTCAAGCTCATTAATATTCTTAATAAAATTCACGCTACCTACTAACCAGTCACCAAAATAAGTAACACCCTTTTGTACAGGTATAACTACATAGGCCACACTTTTTTCAATAGGTGAAATTTCAGTCCTTGTTTCCCATGTTAAAATCATTAAAAAAAGAAAAAGGACTGATATCCCCGTCATAATTTTTTGAGATGTTACATTACGTCTTCTTGCCATATTGCCTCCATTTTAACCACTGATATAACCTTTTTCTTTTAAACTGGTAAAATTACCATCTCCAATAACAATATGATCAAGTAAGGTAATTCCTAAGATTTCTCCTGCTGATTGAATCCGTTTTGTAATAGCAATGTCTTCATTACTCGGTGTTGAAATCCCACTGGGATGATTGTGTAAGAGTATGATACTAACGGCATGGTGTCTTAATGCATAAATAAATACTTCTCTGGGATGTACAAGAGAAGCATTGACCGTACCGACGGATAATGTATGATCTCTAATGATATTATGTTTCGTATCTAATAGAATAACTTTAAAATGTTCACATTCCAAATGACGCATAGCTTCCATATAAATTGAAGCAACAGATGATGGCGAATGCACATTAAGCTTTTCTTTATATGTTGCTTTTGCCATACGATTAGAAAGTTCGGTGATAGCTTTAAGCTGTATCGCCTTAACACGGCCGATACCTTTAATAGTTTGTAGTTCTTTCATACTAAGCTTATGCAAACCAATCAAACCGGAAGCATGTTGGTTCAACACCCGCATAGCGATGTCTGTTGATTTTTCTTCTTTGGTGCCGCATTTAATGATAATTGCAAGAAGTTCCGCATCTGACAAAGCAGAAGCACCTCGCGTTTCCAGTTTCTCATAAGGTCGTTCTTCACTTGGAATTTCCTTGATGGTCATTGTTTTATGCATGATACCCCCTAGGTTACAGTCTTTCTTAGATATATCAGCTGCGCCTTACATCTCATCCTGTTTTATTAGATCAAAATAATTTAAGTTTAGCGATTTAAATCCATCCATCAATGTTTGGACGGACAACCCAACGACGGTGCTATATTCTCCGTCGATTCGATTAACAAGTGTGGCGCCAATGCCTTGTATGCCATAAGCCCCTGCTTTATCCATAGGCTCTCCAGTTGCTACATAGTCATTTATCCAGTCAGGTGTAAGTGGGTTCATAATGACATTGGTCATAGCTACCTGTGTAAATACCTCATGATTAGGTTGGTATATGAGTGTCATACCTGTCAAAACCTGATGGGTTCTTCCACTAATCGCAGTCAACATGGCTTTGGCCTCTTCAGCGGTTTTGGGCTGAGTTAGAATCTGATTATCAACGACCACTATTGTATCTGACCCAATAATCAAGCCTTGATCCAAATTTTTTGCAACTGCATATGCTTTTTCATATGACAGTCTATGGACAAGCGCATGAGGTTTTTCATTGGGTTTGTGGGATTCATCAATATCAGGCATAATAATTCTAGGATATAGTTTTAATTTGTCAAGAATTTCTTTGCGTCTAGGTGATCCTGACGCCAAAATTATTTCTATAGTTTTCATCATTATAACTTTCTATAAACAAATAGTGAGAGAGCTACGCCCAAGATACTGGATACCGTGACTCGAATTAATATCTTAAATGTTAATTCAATGACTTTCAGGTCTATTTCAAGTGGGTTTCCTACCATCCCAAATTTATAACCAAAATCTAGCCATTTTAAGTAGGGTAAGCCTTGTGCTAAACTACCAATGAAACCACCAAGAACAATACCTGTCAATACAAGTAGGAACAAAGTCCACCCGTTTTTTGTGCCTTTTCTTTGATATGTCATAATAATCCCCTTTACTTTGATATAAGCATACATATAATTGGACAGATAAAAAGTCTCCGTTTATGTCAACGCAGTTCTATTTTATCATAGGGCTATTTATTTGTATAGTTTTTCAGGGTATTCATTAAGAAACAGACTGTCCCATCGTATTATGAGCCAGTCTGTCAATAAGTTAAATCTGTTTAAGCGTGCAGTGTGATAGCCTTGGTAGGACAAACGTCTATACAAGCTCCACATTGAACACATTTATCATAATCAATTTTTGCTAAGCCGTTTGTAAATGTAAAGGCATCATATTCACATGCTTTAGAACACTTACGACAACCGATACAACCTACGCTACATGCTTTCATTGTATCTTTACCTTTTTCCTGCGAGTTACAATTAACGCGAACTCTTGATGCCAAAGGCATAATTTCAATAATATCTTTCGGACAAGCAACGACGCATAAACCACATGAAGTACATTTATCTTCATCAACTAAGGCAATACCATTTTCAACGTGTATAGCATCGAACATACAGGCTTTTACGCAGCTACCCAAGCCCAGGCATCCGAATGAACAAGTCTTTGAGCCACCACCTTGAACCTGACTTGCGTCAATACAATCTGCCACACCCATATAGATGAATTTTTCCTTGGCTTTGTCACAATCACCAAAACACTTAACAAAGGCTGTTGTGGGATCAAGGTTGCTCACTTCTACACCCATTATTTTAGCCACTGCATCAGCACATGCTTGTCCACCAACAGGACAACCATTGGTCTTAGCATCCCCTTCAACTACCGCTTTAGCGAAGGCATCGCATCCTGCATAACCACAAGCACCACAGTTGGCACTTGGTAAAGCTTCTCTAACCTCTGCTACGAGAGGGTTGACATCAACGGCAAATTTTTTAGCAGCGTAGCCAAGTCCTAATCCAAAGATTAATCCAAGGCCGCCAATGCTTAGAGCCGAAAAAACTATATTTGTCAATTCCATCCTAATACCTCCATCTTATTTGATCAATCCGGTAAATCCAAGGAAAGCAATCGCCATAAGTCCAGCTGTAATTAATACGATTGGATATCCCTTAAAAGATTTTGGAATTGGATTGTATTCGATACGTTCCCTTATACCCGCCATTAAAACAATAGCCAATGTAAAACCAATAGCCGTACCTAAACCACTAATGATGCTTTTAAACAGTGAGTATTCATTTTGCATATTAATAACAGCAATACCAAGAACAGCACAATTGGTTGTAATAAGAGGCAAAAACACCCCCAAAGCCTGATATAAAGAAGGGCTTGTTTTTTGAATAATCATCTCAACCAACTGTACAAGGGATGCGATTACCAAAATGAAGGCTATGGTATACAAAAACTCAATTTTAAATGTCTTTAGTATAAATTCATAAACAATATACGACATAATAGATGCCAAAGTCATAACAAATGTAACCGCAAGACCCATACCGAGAGCGGTCTCCACTTTTTTAGAAACACCTAAAAATGGGCAAACACCTAAGAACCTTGAAAGCACGATGTTGTTGACCAAGATGGCACCGATAAAGAACAATAATAAATCCATCATAACCTCCTAATTTCTATTGGCT
>PGZS01000335.1 GCA_002841435.1 Firmicutes bacterium HGW-Firmicutes-3
AAAGTTCTGGTAGAAAATATTTCAGCTAAAGAAGCATTAGAAATAGCAAAGACAGAAACACAACCTATTCTTGATGAAATAAGAAATCAAGGGAGGTAAACATGAGACTTAAGATGAAGCATATTAGAAACAGAATCACAATTAGTGTCTCCGTTGTTGTGGTCTGTGTGATATTGGTCATAACTATGATTATTAGCTACATCTATTCTAATGAATTGATGAGAAGAATGGCCATCATAACAGATCAAAAAATGGACATCATAGTTAAAAACCTTGAAGAGGAACTAGGAAAGGTGATTGAATTGCAGAATTCAATTCAGGATGATGAGTCACTTCAAAGACTCATCATTGAAGTCAGTAAAGAGAATAGGAATGATCAATATTTAGAAAGAGAGATTTCTGAAGCTTTAAGGCAATATGCTTATGAAAATATTAATGTAAATTCAATTTTCGCCTTTGATATGAATCTGGACATTCTAGACCCTCTTTATAAAATTGAACCCTATAAAGAGATTGTAGAGGAATTCACGTGGTTTTATGATCTGGTACAGTCGAATAGACTCAGTGGATTTTCTGAACCAACAAGTTTTCCAAATAGACAATACCATAATACTTCCGAAACAAAAGCGACAATCACTTACTTCTCAACATATATCAATACAAATAATTTTGTACAGATAGGTTACTTGTTACTTAATATTAAAAAAGACAATATTTTCAGGAAATTTACCCAAGCTTGTCAAGAGGAATTTGACTTTGTGATTCTGGTAGATGAAAAGGCAAATATTATACATAGTGTTGGCAACAGTCATCTAGACAACCAAGAAGTAAAGGCATTTATGACAAAAAGGCATGAAGGCGTCCATGATATCACAGTTGAAAATCTAAGTACATACATCATAACGAGGCCAGTGGAAAACTATAAAGATTGGGTTGTTATAGGGGGTATCTCTTATGGAACGATGAATAGGGAAAGTGAAATGATCAGCAAAATTGTGTTTCTCTTAACAGGA
>PGZS01000336.1 GCA_002841435.1 Firmicutes bacterium HGW-Firmicutes-3
TGGCGGCGAAATAAAATTCGCAAACAGCACAAAGTAATGCCCCAGGACCAGATAAAAGATCAGATCCACAAAGCGTGAGACCACGATATCCTGAAACTGGTCAATCTTCATAAAAAGATGCTGCACCAAAAATACGATGGCAATAAAAACAGCAAAGCTTCCTACAATTCCGACCAATTCACTGACTAAGATCCGATGATGGCTGGACACCACCACCAGGGAAATTACCAGCAACACGCCGGTCACCATTAAAATCCCCTGATACTCATAATTGACAATCAATTTTACCAGAAAACGTCGGAACGGTTTGATTTTTTTTGTTTTATTCAGCTTTACTTCTTCAACAATTCGTTCTTTATTGTAAAATAAAAACAGCTCAAACAAAAAAAGCAACATGATAAACAGATCATAGATTATGATAATAGCATTTCCATTAGCCAGGGTTTCGTAGACAGGAAATTCATTGACAAAGGGATTCATCTGAAAACTCCTTTATTGATCTTATGATTCACGACTCTCAATTAACTTTATTTTTTGCACTTTTGACATTTTTTTGATGACAACTTCCCGACTCAGGGCTTCTGACCGGGTATTAAGAGCTTCCCAATAAACCAGCGTCACCGGCAGGCGGCCCCGGGTATATTTTGCCCCGGATCCCGAATTATGAACCTTGATCCGGGCTTCGATGTTGGTGGTCCATCCGGTATAGAGTGTATTATCATTACATTTTACGATATATACGTAAGCCTTGTCTATCATTTGTTTATCTTTCTTTCCGTTTCAATGGGAAATCTTCTTTATCAGTCTAAGCGATCACATCAACTTATCTATATGATTCTTACAATACCGACACTTACCGGTTCGCAAGAAAAAAAGATCCCTAAAAGGGATCTTCATTGTTTTTTTTAGAAATTCCTAGAAGTTGCTGTTTCTTGGTCTTCTAGTTTGTTTTCTTTTTGTTCGACATTCACGACATCTTTTTGGTTCATTGTCAAAACCTTTTTCCTGGTAG
>PGZS01000337.1 GCA_002841435.1 Firmicutes bacterium HGW-Firmicutes-3
CTGTATGCCTTGTGCTGACATTAACGAACTTATGGCGTTTAAACCAGATTTTGTAGCAGAAGCTGCATCTGTAAAATCAATACAAGATTATAGTGAAACCGTATTAAATGGTAGTTCAAATCTTGTTGTGCTATCAATTGGCGCTTTCGCAGATCAAGAATTCTATGAACGCGTTAAAAATACAGCGGCACGTAACAACCGGCGTGTATATATTGCAAGCGGTGCTGTAGGCGGGTTTGATATTTTACGAACGGCTACACTTATGAGCCCTATAACAGCATCCATTAGCGCACAGAAAGCACCAGGATCTTTGTATCATTCACCACTATATAAAGATGGATTATTAGATATCACAAAACGTGAGCAGGTATTTACAGGCACAACCAAAGAAGCTATTGCTATCCTTCCAACCAAGGTTAATGTAGCGGTGGCCATAGCTCTAGCCAGCGCAGGTCCTGAAAATACAATTATGAACATTGATGCAGTACCAGGGTTTGAAGGTGATGAATATAAAATTGAGATTCAAGGTGATGAGATAAGAACTGAACTGAATATTTATTCACGAACGAGCAAAGTAGCCGCTTGGAGTGTGGTAGCTGTTCTACAAAATGCCGTATCACCAATTGTTTTTTAGGAGGTAAATCAATATGTTCAAAAAATTAGTTGCAATTGAACCCATTAGTTTGATGCCATCGGCACAGCAAAAACTACATGATTATGCAGAAGAAGTCATCATGTTTGATAATATGCCTAAGAACAACCTAGAAATCATTCAACGAATTGGCGATGCGGATGCCGTACTTCTTAGCTATACGACTTATATAGATAAGGAAGTGTTGGATGCTTGTCCTAATATCCGATATATTGGCATGTGTTGTAGTTTATATTCCGCCCAAAGTGCCAATGTGGACATTCCTACTGCCAATGCTAAAAATATTACGGTATATGGCATAAGGGATTATGGCGATCAAGGCGTTGTTGAATATGTAATTAGCGAACTTGTTAGATAC
>PGZS01000117.1 GCA_002841435.1 Firmicutes bacterium HGW-Firmicutes-3
AAAAACAGCAAAGACTACCAACACTTTGACATTAAGATAGAAGGCGTGAATAAATAGGTTTTAGCTTAGACTTGAATTTGACCACAAAGTTGGTATAATAATATTATAATTCATAAATAGAATTCATATATGAGGAAGATGGAGGCGTTAATATGTATTGTCATCAATGCGGCAAAGAGTTAGAAGAGAATTCAGAGTTCTGTATAAAATGTGGCGCGAAAACTGAAAAGCCAGCGGTTACAATGGCTGAAATGCAGGCAAATCAGGGAGAATCAGATAGTATGTCACAATCTACACCACAACCGGTACCTATACCAGTGCCTGTACCTCAATCATCACCAACACCAACACCGGTACCTATACCAGTGCCTGTACCTCAATCATCACCAACACCAACACCATCACCAATACCAACACCTATGCCACAACCAATACCACAACCAGCACCAATACCACAACCAATGCCACAACCAACACCAACACCAACACCAACACCAACACCAACACCACAACCAATGCCAACACCACAACCTATGCCAACGCCACATGTCAATAACATGCATCAGCAACCACATTATAATGCGGTCGGCGTTGATTTAAATGATAAAAACAATCAACCGATGACGGTTTTAGGGTGGCTTGGAACATTTCTTGTTATGTTGATACCATTGGTGAACATCGTCATGGTTTTTGTTTGGGCATTTGGATCTAACGGTAATCGAAGCAGAAAAACATTTTTCCAAGCTTATTTGATTATTTTTGTCGTCATGATCATTTTAAGTATAGTGTTTGGATCAGCTATTGCATTATTGATTAATACCGTGGTGGATAGTGGCAGTTATTACTAATAGAATTGACAGATTTTGCAAATTACAATAACAGCACTTAAATCCATTTCATTAATAAAGTTAAAAAAACCGTGGGCATTCAGTTTGATATGCTCACGGTTTTTTTTAAGTTATATCAATAATTTCAAAAGCATGAACGAATAATCGTCCATCATAAACATTATAGTTACAAGTGACCAATGATAGGATACGGTCATTGGTATATGGAATGATGTCATAATCAATTTCAGATTTTTCAATGAGTTTGGTGTGAAAATCTACTATATCTGAAGTGGAAAAATTTGTTTGGATCAAATCGGCGTCAGCTTTGGCATAATAACTGGAGAATACCTGATATTTGCGAAGACCATATAAATCGTAAATATAAATGACGGGATTAGTAAGAGCAAAATCAGAATCTAAGTAAAGATCCAATTGTCCAAACATTGAATCGTTTTTCATATTATGACCATAGATAATAGTATGTTGGTCAAAACCGAATCCAAAATTGCGATAATCCATATAAATGCTTCCGGCATCTGCCGGTTGTTGTTCAAAATTTCTCTTAAGATAAAAATCGTTGTCAGGACCTTTGACAATAGGGTAATCAATCACAGTATTTTCAATCTGAATCCATCCGACATAATCTTTATTCTTATTGATGAGCTTAATACTTGGATTAGCTCTAACTTGAAACAAATGTTCTTTAACCTCACGGTTTGGGATATCTGGCATGTCAATAAGATAGGTTGGAGAGGTTGGTGAAATGAATTCATCCGGACTTGAGTAGGTGAAATTTATAAGAACAATTGTGATAATAAGAAAGAATCGAATTAGGTTTAATTGCATGAAATCATCTCCTTTTCTATATTATACCACGTAATGAAATATAAAAGCAAATAAAATTAAAATAATTATAGAATAACTCTTGACATATATCACATTAAGTGATATATTGAATTTAACTTAAACATGGTTACAGGGTCAAAACTAAGTTTCACTAAGTTCACATATATTGTATGCGAAAGTTCAACTATATAGTTTTGACACCTTAACCAAACATACATATATCAAATTTTTATAGGAGGTTAACAATATGAAGAAAATAGCAAGTTTATTAATGGCACTCATGATGGTTTTTAGTTACACGCCAGTAATGGCAGCAGAAGGCGACATCGTAGATGTGGCAGTTACCAATGGTTCTTTTACGACTTTAGTAGCGGCACTGACTGAAGCAGAACTTGTAGGCGCGCTGCAAGGTGAAGGTCCTTTTACAGTATTTGCACCAACAGACGCAGCTTTTCAAAAACTACTTAGCGAACTAGGCATTACAGCAGGTGATTTACTTGCACATCCAGATTTAAGCAAAGTGCTTTTATACCATGTGGTAAGTGGTAAAGTACTAAGCACAGATTTAAGTGATGGTATGATGGCACCTACATTGAATGGGAATAGCATAGCAATAGATCTTAAAGACGGTGTAAAAATAAATAATGCAAATGTGGTATCAGCAGATGTTTCTGCAACCAATGGTGTCATACATGTTATTGACACAGTACTTGTTCCGGCTGACTTTGTTTTGAGCCAACCTGTTCCGCAAGAAGCACCAGCTGCTGCAACAGACCCAAGCATTGTAGAAATTGCACTTGGTAATGATGACTTTAGTATGTTGGTAGCATTGTTACAAAAAGCAGGATTGGTAGAGGCTTTGATGGCCGAAGGTCCATTTACAGTATTTGCACCAACCAATGCAGCTTTTGAATCTTTATTATCTCAATTAGGTATTAGTGCAGATGCTTTAATGGCACAACCAGATTTAAGTAAGGTTCTTCTCTATCATGTAATAAGTGGACAAGTTCTAAGCACCGATTTAACCGAAGGACTTAGGGCGGGCACTTTAAATGGTAACGAAGTGGTTGCATCAATTAGTAATGGTGCTAAAATCAATACATCGAATGTCATCATGGCAGATATCATGGCAAGTAACGGTGTGGTTCATGTGATTGACCAAGTCTTAGTGCCAGCAGATTTCACGCTTGTAGAAGTAAGTCAAGAAGCTACATCGGTTCCAAAAACTGGTGAAATCAACATCCTAGGTATAAGTCTTGCAGGTATTTCTTTTGTCATAGGATCCTATGTATGGGCTAACAGAAAAAGAAAATCTGAAATCTAGATTTTAAATAATAGATATTCAAAGGACATCATGTAACTTAAAACAGACATAATATTACAAATAGTAGTAACATAATAAGAAAACCATCTTATACATGCATGCGTATAAGATGGTTTTTGCTAAGTAGAATTCTTTAAACACACGTTGTCACTTTTTTTAAAAAAGTGTTATAATCATAGAAGACATAAATATTTTGCTAAATTTGGAGGACAATATATGGATTATTCATGGCAAACGGTTTTGTTTGCATTTAGTTTAACATTATTTGCCGGGTTATCAACGGGTATAGGAAGTGCACTTGCTTTTTATACAAAGCAGACGAACAAGAAATTTTTATCATTAGCATTAGGATTTTCGGCAGGAGTTATGATTTACGTATCTTTTATAGAGATATTTCCAAAAGCGAATGAGTCATTAACAGAAGTGGTCGGTGAAACAGGCGGATTATGGTTGACAACCCTTGCATTTTTTGGTGGCATAGCCTTAATTGCTCTCATTGACAAATTAGTACCAAGTTATGAGAACCCTCATGAGGTACATGATTTGTCAGAAATTGAAGAATTGGATGACTTAGTTGAGAAAGAAGGCTATACGCCACCCCAAATTAAGGTGAAAGAAGATAAGAACTTATTACGTATGGGACTTTTTTCAGCTCTAGCTATTGCGATTCATAATTTTCCGGAAGGGATGGCTACTTTTTTCGCGGCCCTAGAAAACCCTACTTTAGGTATCAGTATAGCCATAGCTATTGCCATTCACAATATTCCCGAAGGGATTGCTGTATCAGTACCTATATACTTTGCTACAGGCGATAAGAAGAAGGCTTTTAAATTATCTTTTTTGTCCGGTCTTTCGGAGCCGGTGGGTGCCATAGTCGGTTATTTCTTATTGCTGAGGCTATCTAGTGATTTGATGTTTGGGATAATTTTTGCAGGTGTTGCCGGAATTATGGTCTACATATCCTTAGATGAGCTTTTGCCAACAGCTGAAAAGTATGGAGAACATCATATCGCCATCTATGGATTAATTAGTGGGATGGCAGTTATGGCACTAAGCTTAGTTATGCTTGCATAAAGAAATAACTCAGAGCGGATTTTGTCCTCCGAGTTTTTGTTCTACTCAAGGAAAGCCATACTCTAGCATTCAGCTTAAAACATAGCTGAATGTGTCAAGGTCCTTTCCTTTCGAACCGTTCAGAAATATGAGCAGAGCTCATAACGAAGCGCAGCTTCTTTTCTTCTATCCTAGATAACGTATTGGACCTAGTATTGGAAGTCACTTAAGTGTTGTTGTTGTGTGACGGACAATTAATGACACTATATATTGAAGAAAGGTATGATTATGGGCATTGATAAGGTAAAAGCATACTTTAAGCAATACAATATGGAAGATCAAATTATGGAATTTGATACCTCCAGTGCCACAGTAGCACTTGCTGCAGAAGCCATTGGTTGTGCGGCAGATAAAATAGCCAAAACGCTCGCATTTAAAAAGGATGATGGATGTGTTTTGGTGGTGGCAGCAGGAGAAGCAAGGGTTGATAATCGTAAATTCAAAGAAACCTTCATGACCAAAGCCAAGATGCTATCTCCAGACGAAGTGCTTCATTTTACAGGTCATGAAGTAGGTGGCGTTTGTCCCTTTGCGATTGAGCATGAAGATGTCCAGGTTTATATTGATGTATCTTTGAAGGCATATGAAAAAGTCTACCCGGCATGTGGAAGCAGTGACTCAGCCATAGAACTAACGATTGATGAACTCCATACTTTTGGTAAAGCTTTGGATTTTGTAGATGTTTGTAAATAGTATGAAAAAATAAATTGAAAAAGGCGGTAGTAAGATGAACCCAATTATAAAAAAGCAACCTTTAGGATTTCAGTGGCCGACGCAGGATCCCTTTTTGTTTTGTGTTCATCATCTGGACCTTTACCCAAAAGGTAATAGCCATCAGGGACCGGAAGCATCTTTAGATGGAAGACGACTTGGGCAAGACTTTGACCTAGAGAACGACTGGAAAATGTATCATGGGCACCAAGTACCGGGCTTTCCTGAGCATCCCCATAGAGGATTTGAGACCGTGACCATTGTGCTTGAAGGTTTTGTGGATCATCATGATTCATCCGGAGCTTCCGGTAGATATGGAGGTGGTGATGTGCAATGGATGACAGCCGGAAGTGGTATGCAGCATGCCGAAATGTTTCCTTTGGTCCATGATCAAAAAGACAACACATTGCACCTGTTTCAAATATGGTTGAATCTTCCTAGGAAAGACAAATTTGTTGAACCCCACTATAAAATGCTATGGAATGAGAAGATTCCTAAGATTATATATGGGGAAGGAAACCTGATGAGTGAGGTGACCGTTATAGCAGGCGAATATGACGGTCACAGGGCCCTTGATCCGGCACCGAATTCATGGGCAGCAGATCCAAATCATCATGTTGATATTCTATTAATCAAGATGGCACCCGGCTTTGCCCTTGACTTACCTAGAAAATCCGAAACCATGATTCGTAATCTCTATTATTATCAAGGAGATGGTATCCTAGTTAATGGCGAATCAGCTCAAGTGGGTCAATGCTTGCAGATTAAGAATGTTGATATAACCATCAAAAACGGTGAGGGTGAATCCTATCTGTTGTTATTACAAGGTGAACCTATAGGAGAGCCAGTTGTCCAATACGGGCCCTTTGTCATGAACAGTGAAAAAGAGATTCAGGAAGCTTATATGGATTATCAAAAAACACGATTTGGCGGATGGCCATGGGACAGATCAGATCCGGTTAATGAAAGACATGTAGGTCGTAGGGCAGCTTATGCTGATACAACGTTAGAAACGCCACTTGACAAATGAATACGGTATCATTATACTTAAAAAGTTAGATGAGAAAAGTGTTTTTCTATGTTATTGAACGGCCTATTATATTGAAGCTTAGTAATTAGCCGAAAAGCACTTTTTTTGTGGACTCTGAAGGTGTTTAACCTTCAGTTGCAAAAGATTTTTAGATAGAGGGATGAATTACAAAAAACAAGAAATTCAGGAGGAAAGAAAATGAAAAAAGTAATATCAATGCTTATGTTAGGTATCATGTTATTTAGTGTCGCTTGTTCCGGTCCAAAGGAAGAAGGGGGAGACACAACCACTGAGGGCGGTGCTACTGAAGTCATCAAGATTGGAGTATTTCAGCCAATGACCGGTGCTAATGCTGCAGGTGGAGAAATGGAAGTTGAAGGTATTCGTTTGGCCAATGAATTATACCCGGAAGTTAATGGTATGAAGATTGAATTGGTTATAGCGGATAACAAGTCAGACAAAGTTGAAGCTGCTAATGCAGCAGTGATGTTGATCGATAAAGAAAAAGTAAATGCGATCATCGGTAGCTGGGGATCATCTTTATCAATGGCGGCAGGACCAATCGTTCTTGAAAAGCAAATTCCTACAGTAGGAGCTTCATGTACCAATCCGTTGGTAACCATCGGTAATGAATACTATCAACGTGTATGTTTTATCGACTCTTTCCAAGGAACAGTAATGGCGAAGTATGCGTTTGAAACCTTAGGAGCGAAAAAAGCAGCGATTATTCAAGAAATCTCAAGTGACTATTCTGTAGGACTTGTGAAGTACTTCAATGATGCATTTATTGAGTTGACAGGCGATGCAGATGCCATCATCGGTACAGCAAACTATAGCACCGGCGATCAAGATTTCTCTGCACAACTAAGTAACATCAAACAACTGAATCCGGATGTCATCTTTGCACCTGGTAACTACACGGAGTCAGCTTTGTTAATTAAACAAGCCAGAGAGCTTGGAATTACAACACCTTTCATCGGTGGTGATACTTGGGAAGCACCTGAATTCTTAGATATCGGTGGAGACGCTGTTGAAGGCGCAGCTTTTTCAACTTTCTTTACAAGTGATGTTCCAATAACAAAAGAATCAGAAACTTTCTTAAATGCATACAGAGCAAAATATGATAAAGAGCCAGCATCTGTTACAGCACTTGGCTATGATGCATACTTAGTTATCCTAGATGCTATTAAGAGATCCGGATCAACGAATCCTGTTGAGATCCAAAAAGCATTAGCAACAACGACTAATTTTGAAGGTGCTGCGGGTATGATTACTCTTGACGAAAATGGTGATGCAGTTAAGAGCGCGGTTATCAAAATGGTTGAAGGTGGTTTATTCAAGTACATGACAACAGTAGAACCAATAAAATAATAAATGAAATCAATGCATGGGGTGTATTCCTGTGCATTGATTTTTAATAAAATGGAAGTATGAGACGAGATAAACCTATAGATATAGGGTATTTGATCTATCAAATCTAATTAAGGGAGAAGCTTTATGGATTTAGAACTATTTTTACAACAATTGGCCAACGCAATTTCCCTTGGAAGTCTTTATGCACTTTTGGCA
>PGZS01000338.1 GCA_002841435.1 Firmicutes bacterium HGW-Firmicutes-3
TGGCGGCGAAATAAAATTCGCAAACAGCACAAAGTAATGCCCCAGGACCAGATAAAAGATCAGATCCACAAAGCGTGAGACCACGATATCCTGAAACTGATCGATCTTCATAAAAAGGTGCTGAACCAAAAAGACGATGATTACAAAAACGGCAAAACTTCCAAAAATTCCGATCAATTCACTGACTAAGATCCGATGATGGCTGGACACCACTACCAGAGAAATTACCAGCAAAACGCCCGTCACCATTAAAATCCCCTGATACTCATAATTGACAATCAATTTTACCAGAAAACGCCGGAATGGTTTGATTTTTTTTGTTTTATTCAGCTTAACGTCTTCGACAATTCGTTCTTTATTGTAAAATAAAAACAGCTCAAACAAAAAAAGCAGCATGATAAACAGATCATAGACTATGATAATGGCATTTCCATTGGCCAGGGTTTCGTATGCCGGAAATTCATTGACAAACCGATTCATCTGAAAACTCCTTTATTGATGATGTGATCCAAGTCCCTCAATCAACTTTATTTTTCTCGCTTTAGACATTTTTTTAATGATGACTTCCCGGCTCAGGGCTTCTGACCGGGTATTGAGGGCTTCCCAATAAACCAGCGTCACCGGCAGGCGACCCCGAGTATATTTTGCCCCAGTTCCCGAATTATGAACCTTGATCCGGGCTTCGATGTTAGTTGTCCATCCAGTATAAAGTGTATTATCACTACATTTTACGATATAAACGTAAGCCTTGTCTATCATTTGTTTATCTTTCTTTTCGTCTCAATGGAAATCTTGTTCCTCGGCCTAAGCTTTGACAGTAACTAATCTATATAATTCTTGCAATACCTCCACTTACCGGTTCGCAAGAAAAAAAGATCCCTAAAAGGGATCTTAATTGTTTTTTTGAAACTCCTAGAAGTTGCTGTTTCTTGGTCTTCTAGTTTGTTTTCTTTTTGTTCGACATTCACGACATCTTTTTGGTTCATTGTCAAAACCTTTTTCCTGGTAG
>PGZS01000339.1 GCA_002841435.1 Firmicutes bacterium HGW-Firmicutes-3
GTCGATGAGCAAAGTGAAATCAATACGTTTATCCAATATTTTCTGTTCAAATTGAAAAAGAATTTTACGTATATCTTGATGAAGATCATAGTGGGTCTTGTTTAATTGTACAGTATTATTCTCCATCTTTGTGAGTAGGAGTATGTCGTTGGTGAGCTTGGTCAGGCGTTCCGTCTCATCAAGAACAATATTAAGGTATTTGCCTTGCCGCTCAAAAGGAATGGTGCCATCTAATATGGCTTGTACGAAGCCTTTTATGGAAGTTAAAGGGGACCTAAAATCATGAGAGATATTGGCAATAAAATCTTTACGCATATCTTCAAGCTTTTCAAGTTCAGAGGCCATATGGTTTATATTGTTAGCCAGTTGTCCAATCTCGTTATCGGTACTAAGAACGATATGACTTGTAAAATCACCATTAGCAATAGCCTGCACCCGATCGTTTAACTCTGAGATGGTGTTGGAAATACTTTTTGAATACACATACGTGGATATAAAAGTAGCAGCCAGAAGTATCAGTAAGGAGAAGAGGGTCATTTGATAGATGTTATTAATATTGTCTCGTAGCGTTGGGTAGGGAGAATTAATAATAACAGCACCCATAATCCGATCACCGGAAACAATCGGATAGGCTGTCGTTAGTACCAGTTGGTCATAGAGATCCCCAAAAGTACCGGTTTCTGACATTTGGCGACCTTCAAAGGCAGAACGGACAATGGGTTGACTGAGTTTATGACCGACTAATGATTTCCCGGTGGTTTGAGTGTCTTTAAAAACTCTGTGATTCTCATCGAGAATCATAATTCTAGAATCAATGTATCTGCTGGTGGCTGCTAACTGATAATTAAAATTAAGGTCCGTCAAAGTTCTTGCCTTATAAGTTTCTATGAATTGGTCACTTAAGATTCTGCTTTCTTCTAACATCATATTGTAATGATTTTCAATAAAGTAGTTAGAGATGATTTGAGTGAGCACACCAAATAATAGCAGGAAAATCACCAAAGTGGT
>PGZS01000340.1 GCA_002841435.1 Firmicutes bacterium HGW-Firmicutes-3
AATATAATCTGCTATAATAAACTGTGTTATGCTCAATTTGATAATAATTTAACGAAAAGTGAGAGGTCTTATGGAAATTTCATATGATTTACATATTCACACCGCCTTATCACCTTGTGGTCATGAAGACATGACACCAAATAATATCGTTAACATGTCAAAAATATGTGGTGTAGATGTCATAGCTATAACCGATCATAATACTTGTGAAAATGTGGAAGCTGTCATGAAGGTCGCTTCAAAATCTGGCTTAATTGTCATACCCGGTATGGAAATAGAGTCAAGAGAAGAAGTCCATCTGGTTTGTCTTTTTCCAACACTGGACCAAGTACAAAAGGTACAAGATGTTATATATAGCCATTTGCCCAACATACCTAACAATCGAAAAATTTTTGGTGAACAAATACTTTTTAATGATGAGGACGATCAGATAGGAACTATAAATCGATTGCTTTCATTTGCATGTGATTTGTCATTAGATCAAGTGATACAATTATGCCTCGAACATGAAGGTGTATGTATTCCGGCTCATATCGACCGGCCAAGCTACAGTATTATTTCTAACCTTGGTATGATTCCGGAAAACATTGATTTTCCGACTTTAGAGATTTCAAGACACAATGCCATTGAATCCTATATAAGCCAATACCCCAATCATCAAATCATTCAGAATTCTGATGCCCATGACCTGGGTTATATTGGCAGTTGTAATAAGACCATAGATGTATCAGAAAAAACACTTGAAGCAATACTAAAAAAACTAAAAAACACCAAGTAGAACTATTATTTGAAGAAAATCTTCAAAATAATATAGAGATGTAATCTGCGTTTTCAGTGTCGTTAAGATTGTTAATGATTTAACTATATTGTAAAAAGTAGATTTAGTACAAGCGTAGTGTAACACAGATAACTTTATTTAATATTATACTTAAGGAGGTAAATTATGGCTGTTAACACTGAATTAACTGTTGAAAAATTTAACGAATTAGAACAGTATATTGATTCAAT
>PGZS01000341.1 GCA_002841435.1 Firmicutes bacterium HGW-Firmicutes-3
GAATCGCCCAATATATATGATGTTACTTTGGAATTAATTGAAAAAGATATCGTCATTGATACGGTAAAAACATATTTTGGTTATCGAAAAATCCATATTGCAAAAGATGTCCAAGGATTACCAAGGATATATTTAAACAATCAACTCTATTTTCAAGTTGGAGTTCTTGACCAAGGTTATTTTCCTGAAAGCTTATTAACTCCTCCAACAGATCAAGCCATGATTGATGATATTGAAACCATGAAATCTCTTGGTTTCAACATGTTAAGAAAACATATAAAAATCGAACCAAGACGATGGTATTATCATTGTGATCGAATCGGCATGCTAGTTTGGCAAGATATGCCGAGTGGCGGTGTTGGCTATATTGGTAATTTGTTGGCTGTTGGATTGCCTAATATTGGTATTCATATTCGAGATAATCATTATAAGCGATTCCATCGCAACGAATTTAAGGGCCGACAAGAGTTTGAAACACATTTAAAGGGTATGATCGATCATTTATTCAATCATCCTTCTATTTGTACATGGGTTCCTTTCAATGAGGGATGGGGCCAATTTGATGCAAAACGGATTGGCGAAGAAATCAAAAAATACGATCCTTCAAGATTGGTAGATCATGCAAGTGGTTGGCATGATCAAAAAGGTCCCGATTTTGTCAGTATTCATAAATATATCTTCGAAATTAAATTACCAAAGAAAGATTTTAACCGTCCTTTTGTTCTTTCTGAATTTGGTGGTTACTCACAAGTATTAACTAACCATGTTTGGGATGAAACTCATAGTTTTGGATACAAGATGTTTGATACAAAAACATCATTATCAGACGCCTATGAACAATTACTTCACGAACAAATTATTCCCCTCGTCGACAAAGGATTATGTGCCATCGTATACACTCAATTATCAGACGTTGAACTTGAAGTCAATGGGCTATTGACCTATGATCGTGAAATTGTAAAACTTGAAAAGTTTATGGTTCTCGCTATCAATAATCAATTAAGA
>PGZS01000342.1 GCA_002841435.1 Firmicutes bacterium HGW-Firmicutes-3
GTATCTGTTTGAATTGTTTTATTATGATAATGGCTATATTATAACTCCTTAAGAGGGTTCCCCGCCAGTAAATATTTTGTTATAATGTTTACATTAAAGAATAGGGGGAATATTGGATGTCCGTAAAAAAAGCCATCTCGCTGGGAGTGGGAATTGGAGTTTTGTTTATCATCGTGCTAATCATATATGGGGTCACCCATACATTTAATCAGACTAAAAGTGAAGATCATCTGGTCAAAGGGGTGGACCTATCCGCTTACCAGGGCGAGATTGATTGGGAGTTGCTGGCCGATCAGAACATTGATTTTGCCTTTATCAAGGCCACCGAAGGAAAAGACTATGTTGACGAACAGTTTGAGACCAACTGGGAAGAAAGTCAAAAAACACAGTTGAAAGTTGGTGCGTATCACTTTTTGAGTTACGAAACAACCGGAAAAGATCAGGCCAGTAATTTCATCAAAAATGTGCCGGTATCGGATAAAAATCTACCACCAGTAGTAGATTTGGAGTTGTACGGAATCTATGAGGCGAATCCGTTACCCAAAGAACAGGTAAAGGTTATTCTGGATGAATTTTTAAAAGCAACGGAAGCCAATTATGGGGTCAAGCCGATTATCTATACCACCCAGCGCATTTTTAACATGTACATTGGCACCGATTATAAAGATTATAAAATTTGGATTGTCGATCTGGATAATTCATGGCCAGACACCCTGCCGAACGGGGAAACCTTTACTTTCTGGCAATACAGCCACCGGGGCATGATGGATGGTTATGATGGCGATGAAACCTTTATTGATTCAAATCTCTACAATGGTACCTACGCCGAATTTATCGAAGAATTCTTTTAATAAGACAAAAGCTGCCATAAAGGCAGCTTTTAGTGTGATTTGATTATTTTGTACAGCGTGTGTTTAATTATAGACTTGCTTTCCATAAACCATGAAGGTTACAATATTCGTAGGCAGCAATGACCTTTTCCCCAGCGGTTAAGGCAAATT
>PGZS01000118.1 GCA_002841435.1 Firmicutes bacterium HGW-Firmicutes-3
TGATAAAATTAAACAACAATTATTGTAAGTCAACGGTTGATTATGTTATAAAATTATAGTAAGATGGTCTTAATATATCAAGGTTAGAGTGTAAAAATCGTTTAGTTGAATTTGGTTTTGACACCTTAACCATATCAAGCAAGTTCTTAATGAAGAACTCAATGAGAAAGGAGCTTATTATGGATGAAAGTAAATTATTAGAAATCATAGCAGAATTCACAACTTACGGGCCGGAAGAATTAAAAGAGAATATGCACTTTTCTGATGACCTTGGTATTGATTCCCTTGATTTGGCACAAATCATTATGGCTGTAGAAGATGCCTACGATGTTGAATTAGATGAGGAAGCCTTAGACAGTATTTTGACTGTTGGAGATGCTATCAATATGGTTAAGAATAACGGGTAAATTTCAAATAGATTTTATTGAATTTAGATGATCTTAGGGAAGAGGTTTCAGAAATGAAGCTTCTTTTCTTGTTATAGGGTGTAAAGAAAAAGAATATATGAATTCTAATAGACGTCCCATGAAACCCTTCTGCAGACGATATGATTATGAGCCGTTATTTAATAGAAAATTAAATAAGTTTATGATATAATGTTTAACTGTGATTACAATTTAAGAAAGTGAGAATAGATATGTCCCTAGTAAATGATATTGAAGAATTTCAAGATATTATCGGGTATCAGTTTGTTGATTTGAGACTTCTTGAAAGGGCTCTAACCCATAGTTCTTATGCCAATGAACATCGTTTAAGTAAGTTTGAGAACAATGAGAGACTGGAATTTTTGGGTGATGCGGTTCTTGAGATTATTACATCAGAATTCTTATTTCGTAAGTACCATGAGATGCTAGAAGGAGAGTTAACCAAGTTTAGAGCCAGTATTGTTTGTGAACCGACACTTGCTAATTTTTCCAGAGAGATTAATCTTGGTGATTATTTGCTTCTTGGAAAAGGCGAAGACAATTCGGGTGGTAGATTAAGGTCCTCTGTTTTATCGGATGCTGTAGAAGCTTTAATCGGTTCAATTTATTTGGATGGTGGTCTTGAAGAAGCACGGATTTTTGTCGAGTCTACATTGTTAAAGGATGTAGAAAAGAGAAAACTTTTTGTTGATAGCAAAACCCATCTTCAGGAGATTATCCAAAAAAATAGCGATCAATCTGTAGAATATCTTATCGTTAGTGAAAAAGGTCCAGACCATTCCAAGCTTTTTGAGGTCATAGCGGTTCATCAGGGTGAAACCATTGGTCATGGGTTTGGAAGAAGTAAAAAATCAGCGGAACAAGAGGCTGCTTTTGATGCTATAAAAAAAATCGTGTAACAATAATTTCTGAACAATTTATAAATGTATTATAAGTTGTCCAATTTTTATTGATGGATTACGCGTGCAAGGTAAAATCAAGTCGAGTTAGTGTAAAATATCGTGATTTTCACAATCACATTTTGGAGAGATCAGCATGCATTTAAAAAGCATAGAGTTATACGGTTTTAAGTCTTTTGCCAATAAAATGGTATTTAAATTTGAAAAAGGCATCACAGCCATCGTAGGTCCTAACGGTAGTGGTAAAAGCAATGTTGCAGATGCCGTTAGATGGGTGCTGGGAGAACAAAGTGCCAAACAATTACGTGGCAGCAAAATGCAGGATGTCATTTTTGCCGGTACTGAAGCCAGAAAACCCCTTGGTTATTGCCAAGTTGATTTGACCATTGACAACCATGATATGAAAATCCCCATCTCATACTCCGAAGTTACAGTATCTAGGAGGGTTTATCGTTCAGGTGAAGGTGAATACTTTATTAATGGTACGAGTTGTCGAATGCGAGATGTACTTGAACTCTTTATGGATACAGGTATCGGTCAAGAGGGCTATTCAATTATCGGTCAAGGTCAAATTGAAAAGATACTATCTAATAAGCCGGAAGAGAGAAGGGCTTTGTTTGACGAGGCAGTCGGTATCGTCAAGTTTAAAAAGCGTAAAGAAAGCGCAGAAAAAAAATTAGATGAAGAGAAACAAAATCTTTATAGAATTAACGATATCATCACAGAATTAGCCCTTCAAAAAGAAACCTTAACAGAGCAAGCTACAAGAGCTAAAGCCTATCTCAAGTACAAGGAAGAACTGAAAACCCGTGAGATTAGTAGTTTTCTTATGGAAATAAAAAAAATCAATGATCAATTAAGTGACTATGAAGCTAAGGTTAAAATAATTGAAGAAAATATCATGCAAGTACGTTCAAATTACCAACTCAACAAAGCAAAGCATGGTGAGTATGTTAAAAAGCTTGAAACGCTTGAAAGTGAGATTGATGTCATCAGAAGTCAGTCAACACAATTGACGGTACAAAAAGAAAAAAAGGAAAGTGAGATCAAACTAACTCAGGAACAGATTACGCATCTAACCAGCAATATAAAAAGATTTGAATCCGATATTGACCTTCTAAAGCAAAAAAAAGAAAAAATTGAGAAAACACTCATGCAGTATCAAGAGGATATGGCCTCTCTTTTTGAAACCAGTGAAAAAAGCGAACATAATCTAAAAGAGCAGGAAACAAAACTAAAGGAAATCAATGAAATCATCCTTAAGGAAGAAGATGCCGTTGGAATCATTCAAACCAATATGATAGAGCGTCTTAATGAAATATCCAACATCAGAACGAAAATGCAACGGTATCATACAATGACTGAAAATTCTTTGTCTAGAAAGGAAAGTCTTAAAGCTAGACAACGTATTCTTTCTAAATCATTAGAAACATTAAAATTAACCTTGAAGGATGAAACGGATTTAAGAGAGGTTTATCAAACTGAGATTCACAAACTTGAGGCTGATAAAAATAATCTAAATACCTCTTTAGTAGATATACAAAAAAATATCAGAAGCGTTGAAGATAAAAGAAATACCATAGTCTCAGAGCTTCAGAATCTAAAATCTAAGCATAAAGCTTTAACAGAAATAACGGATCAATATGAAGGTTATAATCTTAGTATTAAAAAGGTTATGTCTCAAAGACATATGCCCGCTTATGAAAATAAGATTTGTGGTGTTGTAGCCGACATCCTAAAAGTGGAAAAAAGTTATGAGAAAGCCATTGAAATTGCTCTAGGCGGCAATTATCAGAATGTTATAACTGAAGATGAAACAACAGCAAAAGCGCTTATAGAGTATTTGAAAACTCAAAAAGCAGGTCGTGCCACTTTTTTACCAATCACCAATATCAAACCGAACATACAAAAAAATTCTGCGGTTCGAATGGAAAAAGGATTCGTCGGTTATGGTGATGAACTGGTAGATTCATCGGATAAGTATTCAGATATTTTATCCTTTTTACTTGGACGTACCATCATTGTGAATGACATCAATGATGCTATTTCAATGGGTAAAAAATATAACAATACCCTTAGGATTGTCACCTTAACCGGTGACATGGTTAATCCGGGTGGATCCTTAACTGGTGGAGCTTATAAAAACGACAATACTCAGTTCTTGTCGAGAAAAAGAGATCTTGAGTCCTTGATAGTACGCATTCATGCGATGGACCAACAACTTAATGAAACACAGCAGGCATATCAGAATCAACTTAAGGAAAAGAATGAGATTGATGAAAAAATAGAGATCATAAACGTTAGACTTCAAACAGTCTCTATTGAATTGAATGGTAAAAATATTCAAATGCATCAATTGAGCAGTGACGTTGCAAAAAGTGATGAAGAACTAAATGAGCTTAAAACTGAAGCAGAACAGATTATGGTCCAAGAACAAGAGCTGTCTCAACAGTTAAATGAGCTTGAGAAAAGTCTAATTGAGAATGAAGTCAATAAAGATGAAGCAGAATCTACCGTCAAAAAAATAATGGGGAAAACCTTTGACCTTAAGATAGAAAAGGAAAATCTACTGGAAGCAATCACCAACATTCGTCTTGAGCATGCATCTTTAAATGAGCAACGTCAGAATGCCAAAATTAATTTAAGTCGTATGAAAGAAGAAATCAAAGAATTGACAGACGATATCTTAAGAATAGAGTTGGATATTTTGTCGGCAACATCCAATCAGGAAGCTAAAATAGAGCTTCTTGGGACCTATGGTCATGAGACGACATCTTTTGAGGCGCGTATTTTAGAAGTTCAGATTCAGATTCGACAAAAGAACTTAGAGAAACAGCAACTCACTCAAGAACAGGAGCAATTGTATCATCAACAAGAAGAATTGTCAGAAAGCATCACGTTATTAGAAAAAGATGCCTTAAGAATTCAAAATACCATATCAAAATTAGAAACTCAAAAAGAAAGCTTCATGGAATATATGTGGAACGAGTATGAGTTAACTTATAACCATATTATGACACAAGAACAAGATCAATTAGGCAGTATGTCATCTAATAAAAAATCAATAGAGGCTCTTAAAATTCAGATTAAGGACCTGGGTGATGTGAATGTCAATGCTATTACGGAGTTTAAAACGGTTGACGAACGGCATCAATTTTTATCCGATCAAAAAGAAGATTTAATTGAAGCTGAGAAGCAACTTAGAGAAGTCATTATAGAGTTAGAAGAAAAAATGCAAACGCAGTTTAGAGAACAGTTTAACGCTATAAATCTTAAGTTTCAGCAGGTTTTTAAGGATTTATTTGGTGGCGGTAAGGCTTTTTTAAGACTTTCTGATGAAGAACAGGTACTGGATGCGGGTATACACATTAATGTTCAACCCCCTGGTAAAAAGCTTCAAAGCATGATGCTTCTATCAGGTGGTGAACGTGCTTTTACAGCCATTGCACTTCTTTTTGCCATACAAAGCCTTAAACCATCTCCCTTTTGTGTGCTTGACGAGATTGAAGCTGCTCTTGATGATGCTAATGTTGAAAGATTTGCAAAGTACTTAAAAAAACTCACTGCAAACACACAGTTTATCATTATTACCCATAGAAGAGGTACTATGGAAGTGAGTGATGCTCTGTATGGCATTACCATGCAGGAAAAAGGTATCTCAACGCAAGTATCTGTTAAACTACTAGAAGATATTTTGGAATAATGCATTGGTTAAGATTCCGGAAAGAAAGGTCATTATGTTAGAGAATAAGAAAAGAGGTTTCTTCGGTAAGTTGGTCGAAGGCCTTACAAAAACAAGAGACAATATATTAGGTGGCGTCGATCAGGTTTTAAGTGGTTTTTCAAATATAGACGAAGACTTTTATGAAGAACTGGAAGAAGCACTGATTATGGCTGACTTTGGTGTCAATACTGCTCTTAGGATTCTATCGGATATTAAGCTTAAAGTTAAAGAGCAACATATAAAAGATCCAATGGAAGTTAAAAATCTATTAAAACAAGAATTAATGGAAATCATGTGTTTATCAGAGGATGCCTATATTTTTGAAGAAAAAAAATCCGTCATTTTAATTATTGGTGTTAATGGCGTAGGTAAAACAACCACCATAGGCAAATTAGCTATGCGTTATAAAGCTCAAGGCAAGAAAGTGGTACTTGCAGCAGCAGATACTTTCCGAGCAGCTGCAATTGAGCAATTAACCGAATGGTCTCATCGTGCCAATGTGGAGATCATTGCAGGTCAAGCCAACTCAGATCCTGGGGCTATTGTTTATGATGCTGTTCATGCAGCCAAAGCCAGAAAAGCAGACATGCTTATTTGTGACACTGCCGGACGTCTTCATAATAAGAAAAATCTTATGGATGAGCTTGGGAAGATCAATAAGATTATTGATCGCGAGTATCCTGAAGCCCATAAGGAAGTATTGTTGGTCCTTGACAGTACAACAGGGCAAAATGCCTTACAACAAGCCAAGCAATTTAAAGAAGTGGCAAACATTACCGGTATCATACTTACCAAACTTGATGGAACAGCAAAAGGTGGTATTGCCATCGCCATACAGTCTGATTTGAATCTATCGGTTAAATTTATCGGTGTTGGAGAAGGTATTGATGATCTACAAGACTTTAATCCGGAAGAATTTGTTGAAGCTCTATTCAAACAATAAGGATATCCTTGGACACGATGGATTGTGTCAGATATATCCCTTCACAAAATGAACCTTAAGGAGAAATATGAAATATACCATTTTAATGCGTCCAAACTATAACGTGGCCTACCATGAGGCTTATGTTAACATGTGTCAAGTTGAATTAAAATCGTTACTAACTGCCTATAATTTCCTAGAGAGTGAACCCACCATACAAGAGGTTAATAAAGCTACTTACATGACCTTTGAATCAGAAGTTACGCTTAACGCAAATGTACTTAAGTCCATCTGTAGATTATCCTTTTTTTATGCCTTGTTTCAAATCGTAGAAAAAGATCTTTTTAAGCCGATTCTTATTGAGTATGCACCGGATTTTGAAGAAGACCTGAGCATTCGACTGAAATACAACGGAAAAACCAATGAAGTCATTACACGTATGATGATGAACCTAGCCTTATACCATTCAGACTTCTTTGATGAGCCACATCTTAAGCTTCTTGACCCTTTATGTGGGAAAGGCACAACGCTATTTGAAGCCATGATTAATGGTTATGATGCCTATGGTGTGGAAAAAGATAAAAAACATGTGGCAGATCTTGGTACTTATATAACACGTTATATAAAGGATGCTAGGTTTAAACACACCAATCAAAGAGGCAAGTTAATCCATAACCGTAAAACCATAGGTGAAACCTTTGAATTACAATATGCAAAAGAAAAAGATCAATATAAGACAGGCGATCTTCGTGAGTTGAAAGTGTTAAGAGCCGATACAACGAATTTTGAAGGTGCCTTTCGCCATAACTCGATGCATTTGATTGTAACGGATCTACCTTATGGCGTACAACACAGTGGTAAAGAAAAAGGAGAAAAAACCATAGGTCTTAGTGGTCTATTAGACCAAGGTTTAACATCTTGGGATCTTTATTTGAAAAAGGGCGGCGCCATTGCCATTTCCTGGAACATCTATACAGACACACGAGAGAGTCTTATTCAGATTTTTGAAGATCATGGTTACATTGTTATGAAAGATCTTGAAATGTCTAAGCTAGAACACCGTGTATCTCAAGCAATCACAAGAGACATTATTATTGCATACAAAGGTTAACTGTCAAAACTAAGTTTCACTAATACAAATAACATATAGATTATGTTGATACATTCATAACTATATGCTATTTGTAAAAGTTCAACTATATAGTTTTGACTAAAAAACTAAGTTTCACTAATACAAATAACATATAGATTACGTTGATACATTCATAACTATATGCTATTTGTAAAAGTTCAACTATATAGTTTTGACTAAAAAACTAAGTTTCACTAATTTACAAAAAACATATAGATTACGTTGATACATTCATTTCACTAATACAAATAACATATAGATTACGTTGATACATTCATTACTATATGCTATTTGTAAAAGTTCAACTATATAGTTTTGACTAAAATGATGAATTTTGTAAGTCTATGGGTTATGATAGAGTAAGAATCCAATTCATTTGTATATGAAAAGTAGGTGCTGAATTGAAAATCAATCATATTGCTATATGGACCAATCAACTTGAAGCCATGAAGAGTTTTTATTGTCAATATTTTAAAGGTAAAGCCGGTCATAAGTATCACAACAAGAGAAAAGAGTTTGAATCTTATTTCATTTCTTTTGATGAAGGTGCCCGAATTGAGTTAATGTCCATGCCAGATATTGTTGAGCTTGAAGCCCATCAACTTCTATCATGTCTCGGATTGGCACATTTTGCCCTATCTGTTGGAAGTGAAATGGAAGTTATTAGGATTACGGAAAAATTAAGAAGTGATGGCTATACCATTGCCAGTGAACCTAGAGTCACCGGTGACAATTACTATGAGAGTGTTGTTTTGGATCCGGATGGAAACTGTGTCGAAATAACCGTATAGTTTTGACACATAACCAAGAATAAAAAATGAACTTGACATCAAAGGAATATTGCCCTATAATACCACTGTAAAGGAAAAGAGCTTAACAGCGGTGATGATGATGGATCAAGTTTTCGAAAAAACTTTATTATTTGATTTTTACGGTGAGTTGTTAACCGAACGTCAAAAACAATTGTATCAGCTCTATAATCTTGATGATTTATCGTTGGGAGAGATTTCAGAACAGCTGAATATAAGCAGACAAGGTGTATTTGATGCACTAAAACGGTGTGATCAACAGTTACATCATTTTGAAAGTAAGCTTCAGTTGGTACATCGATTTATTAGAAACAAAAAACGAGCCATGATGATTCATGAGCTTATTGCAAAGCTCAAAGAAAGTCATTATGATGATTTATTGACAGAGATTGAGGCCATCACAGAAGCAATGATGGACGATATGTAAAATATTGGAGGCCTTACATGGCATTTGAGAGTTTATCCGACAAATTTCAAAATATATTTAATAACTTAAAGAAAAAAGGCAAGTTAAGCGAGGCAGATGTTAAAGCCGCTATGCGTGAAGTAAAAATGGCGCTACTTGAAGCAGATGTCAATTTTAAGGTTGTTAAAGACTTTGTAAATACAGTTAAAGAACGGGCTATCGGGGATGAAGTTATGGAAAGCTTAACACCTGGGCAGCACGTTATAAAGATAGTGAATGAAGAGATGGTTGCGCTTATGGGTTCGGAAGAATCCGAACTAACATTCACAACAGGCGGTGGACCTACAATCTATATGATGGTCGGATTGCAAGGCGCCGGTAAAACGACGACTTCTGCTAAACTGGCCGGATTACTAAAGAAAAAAGGTAAAAAACCACTTTTAGTAGCCTGTGATATTTATCGGCCGGCTGCGATTAAACAACTTCAGGTTGTTGGTGAACAGTTGAGCATACCGGTTTTTTCTATGGGCAATCAAAACAAACCCCTAGATATTGCAAAGGCAGCCCTTGAACATGGTAGTAAAAATCATCATGATCTTATTATAATAGATACAGCCGGTAGACTCCATATTGACGAAGCCATGATGGGGGAGTTAATCGAGTTAAAAGACGTTATGAAACCAAAAGAAACGTTGTTGGTTGTGGATGCAATGACGGGACAAGATGCCGTTCATGTAGCGGAATTATTTAATGAAAAAATCGGTATTGATGGTGTCATTCTTACAAAGTTAGATGGTGATACTAGAGGTGGTGCGGCTTTGTCTGTTAAGGCTGTCACACAAAAACCCATTAAATTTGCCGGTATGGGTGAAAAGTTATCGGATCTTGAAATCTTCTATCCTGAGCGTATGGCATCAAGAATACTGGGTATGGGTGATGTATTAACCTTGATTGAGAAGGCTCAAAGCAATATTGATCAGAAAAAAGCATCTGAAATGGAACGTAAGTTCCGAAAAGCAGAATTCAACTTTGAGGATTTTTTAGATCAAATGCAACAGCTTAAGAGTATGGGATCTTTATCTGATTTGATGGCTATGATTCCGGGTATGAACGCTCAGATGAAAAATGTTCAGATAGATGATAAGGAAATGGCAAAAATGGAAGCTATGATTTTGTCTATGACGGTACAAGAACGTAATGATCCCAATGTCATTAATATTTCAAGAAAAAACAGAATTGCAGCGGGTTCAGGAAACAAAATACAGGATGTGAACCGGTTTATTAAACAATTTGAGCAGTCTAAGAAAATGATGAAGCAAATGAGCGGCATGATGGGTAAAAAAGGACGTCGTGGCGGTAAAGGTATGTTTGGTAATTTACCTTTTTAATTCATGAAAACCTACACAACGGTTACTAAACTAAGGTGTGGTTTCTATATACAAACACTAAGCATAAGGAGGTGAAACACATGGTAAAAATGAGACTTAAAAGATTAGGACAAAAGAAAGCTCCTTTTTAT
>PGZS01000119.1 GCA_002841435.1 Firmicutes bacterium HGW-Firmicutes-3
TGACCGTACGAAGTGTAAGGCAAGGAAAAGCTGTGTGTTATATCTACGATTATAGCCAAGCATTATAGCCAAGCATTATAGCCAAGCATTATAGCCAAGTATTATAGCCAAGCATTATAGCCAAGCATTATAGCCTAACATTATAACCCAGCATTACAGTCCATCAATATCTAAAAAAGCTACTTGATAGTATCAACTTTTTCTAAACTACAATAAACCGAACTCACATAAATGTAATTTTATTCCTTTACATGATTATGATATAATGAAGGTTACGAATAAACAGTATTGCCAAAGGAGAAGCTATGGATTTATTTGATATGGCAAGAGAAAGAACATTGGTAAAGGATGCACCCCTTGCTGCAAGGATGCGCCCTGAAACGATAGATGAAGTGGTGGGGCAAAAGCATATTATTGGTGAAGGGAAACTCTTATATAGAGCTATTAAAGCGGATAAACTGGGGTCGTTGATTTTTTATGGCCCACCGGGAACGGGAAAAACAACCTTAGCTAAAGTCATTGCCAATACAACCAAATCAAATTTCAGACAGTTAAATGCAACCATTGCAGGTAAAAAGGATATACAAGATGTTGTAGCTGAAGCAAAAGACAACTTGGGTATGTCCATGAAGAAAACGATCCTATTTATTGATGAGATTCATAGATTTAATAAAGCACAACAGGATGCTTTGTTGCCTTATGTAGAGGATGGTACGGTTACTTTAATTGGTGCGACAACAGAAAATCCATTTTTTGAAGTGAACAAGGCTTTGGTTTCTAGATCCAGAATATTCCAATTGTATCATTTAGACAAAGAAGATATTATCTTGCTTATGCAAAGAGCCATAAGTCTTGATAAAGGATTGAAAGCCTATAATATCAGTATTGATGAAGATGCATTGACATTCCTATCAGACGTGTCAAATGGTGATGCCAGAGTAGCCCTTAACGCTATAGAATTGGGCGCACTGACGACAGATTCAGTAGATGGTAAGATAATAATCGACCTTAAAGTGGCCCAAGAATGCATACAAAAAAGATCATTGAATTATGACAAGGATGGAGACAATCATTATGATGTTATATCAGCCTTTATTAAGAGCATGCGAGGCTCTGACCCGGACGGTGCCATATATTATTTGGCTAGAATGCTCTACGCAGGAGAAGATCCCAAATTCATAGCCAGGCGTGTGGTTATTTGTGCTTCTGAGGATGTGGGCAACGCTGACCCACAAGCATTGATACTGGCCAGTGCAGCCGCTCAGGCAGTTCATTTTGTTGGTATGCCGGAGGCACAGATTATATTGGCCCAAGTGGTAGCCTATATTGCTACAGCACCTAAAAGCAACGCAGCCCTTGGCATATTTTCTGCAATGAAAGATGTAGGGCATATTCAGATAAAATCATTACCGCCCCATCTAAAAGATGCCCATTATAAAAGTGCAAATTCCCTTGGTCATGGCATAGGGTATCAATACGCCCATGATTTTCCAGGTCACTATGTTAAACAACAGTATTTGCCGGATGAACTGGTGGATAAAATTTACTATGAACCTTCAGATGAAGGTTATGAAGCTCAGATTAAGAAAAAGATGAAAAAAAGGTTGCCGGATGAACAGCAACCTGATTAAATAAATAAGAAACCAATAGTGTAAAGTTAACAAATAAAACAGCTCAATAAAAATAAATCAGTCTTTTTCTGTAGGATTTTCTGGATGATCAAGCCATTCCTTGTTAGAGTCCTTGGTGTGTTGGTGAAAACGCAAGGAAAAGTATAAAACAACAACAACAAAGCCATTGATGGCCACAAAAGTGATGGCTAAGGTTGAATGGCCAATGAGGACAAAAACAAGGGTGAGTATGAAAAGTAGTAATATTAAAGCGACGCCAAAGAGCGCCATAATCTGTTGAAAGCTCATTTTTTTCATGTTTTACCGCCTTAGCTATAGATTCGAGGGTTAATAAATCTCTTATCTTATCATATAGGCATGAAATTGATACGTCAAGTTAAACAAGATTGTGATATAATACAAAAGAATTATAATAGGAGCGAATGATGATACTTAGAAAATACATAATAACGGTTGTGCTCATCATGATAAGTGCAGTATTAGCAGCTTGTGGAAGCCGTGTTGAAGAAGAATTAAATGATGAAGGCTACAACTTATACTTAGAAGGTCTTTATGATGAAGCGATTACACATTATACCCAGAGTCTCGTAAATTATCCGGAATATGGTGCTTTTTATAGTAACCGTGGTATGGCGTATTTTGAAAAAGGTGATGTTGCTTTGGCACTCGAAGACCTAAATCAAGCCATTGTTTTAGAACCGGATATGCCGGAAGCCTATTTAAACAGAGGAACGGTGTACTTAGGTTCTGGAATTTATGACCAGGCATCAAAAGACTTTTACAAAGCCATACAGTTAAAAGACAATTTCAAAGATGAAAACGGTCTTTATTATACTTACTTGAATCTTGGCACATTATTAAATGAAATCAGTCAACCCAAAGAGGCTTTAGCAGTATTAGAAAAAGCTTTTGAACTTAATAAGAAGGATGAGAAGCTGTATAATGCCCTAGGTTTGATTTATAAATCTATTGGTGACTATGAACGAGCGCTGTCTTATTTTAATGGTGCCATAGAAATAAATGAAGACTATGCTTACGCTTATGGTAACAGAGGCAGTGTTTATTATTTGACGGAGGAATATCGTATCGCCTTAAGTGATGTGAATACAGCGTTATCTATGGATCCATATATTCCTCAAATGTATGATTTAAAAGCAAAAATACTTATAAAAACAGGAGAACTAAAGGAAGCCATTAGGGTACTCGATGCAGGTATAACAAGATGGGTCAATTACGCTGACTTATATATCACCCGTGGCAATATCTATTTTGGTGAAAAAGCCTACGGTGAAGCTTTAATGAATTACGGGTTGGGCATTGAGTATGGTAATATAGAGGGTTATAAAGGTCAAGGGGTGACCTATCAAGTAATCGGTCAATACGAGGACGCGATATCACAATTAGAAACCTATTTACAGAATAATCCAGGAGATATTTCAAGTCTTATAACACTTGGAATGGTTTACAGACAGACCAAGGATTATGATCTGAGTTTGACCCAATATGAGAAAGTTCTGAATCTAGGCCCTAATCATATTGAAGCGATGTATCAGAAAGCTTTAACCTATATTGATATGCAAGCAATATCAGAAGCAGAGAAAATACTGAATCAGGTTTTATCCATAGATCCGGATCATAAAGCTTCCCGGGAAGCTCTGAAAAATATAGAAGTAAAAGAGTAATGCAATTGTAGTGTAATAATAATGGATAGTACTACAGTGGAACATTAGAATTATAACCTAAGTATATAAGTGCACATGAGAAATGCAGTAGATGCCTTTAGGCTTTATAAGAAAGTTGGTGTACCAAGTGGAAGAACAAATCAAGAATGAAATAGAAGAGAAGGCCATATTAATTGCGATATGCCCTCAAAACAAAGAAGAAGAAGTAAATAGTGCTATAGATGAACTGGAAGAACTTGCAAAGACAGCTGGAGCAAGTACGTTGGTCAAGGTGATTCAAAATAGGGATAAGCCTCATCCGGCTACTTACTTCGGCAAGGGTAAAGTAGAAGAACTAAAAGAGATGATTGATCAATATGAGATCACCACCATCATATGTGATGATGAGTTATCACCGGCACAATTGAAAAACCTTAGTGAAGCCCTAGACGTTAAGATTGTAGATCGTCCGATTTTGATTATGGATATATTTGCTAGACATGCCCATACAAAAGAAGGTATCTTACAGGTTGAGATGGCTCAGATGCGTTATCGTCTTTCCAGATTGTCCGGACTGGGTAAAAGTCTATCAAGATTAGGTGGCGGTATAGGTACAAGAGGTCCTGGAGAAAAAAAGTTGGAAACAGATAAACGACATATCAGACGTCGTATAGATATGTTAAAAGAGGAACTGGAAAAAATCCATTCTAGCAGACATCTGTTAAGGGAGGGTCGAGCGAAGCAAGGTAAACCGATTATTGCTATTGTCGGTTATACCAATGCAGGCAAATCAACGCTCCTGAACCATTTGACCGATGCCGGTGTCTTGCAAGAAGATATGCTTTTTGCAACATTAGATCCGACCACCAGAAACATGGTCCTACCGGAGGGGAAAGAAGTCCTATTGGTGGATACGGTTGGTTTTATCAGAAAATTACCCCATCATATTGTTGAAGCGTTTAAGTCGACTTTAGAAGAAGTGGTTTATGCAGATGTTCTGATTCATATGGTAGATGCATCAAATCCGGATGCCAACAAGCATATTCAAGTCGTTCATGAAACTTTACAAGAGCTTGGAGCAGAAAAAACACCTATGTTGACCCTGTTAAACAAATGTGATAGAGACAATGTGGATGAAGACTTATGGGATGAGAAGGCTTTTGCCAATATTCGTGTTTCGGCACTTACAGGTGATGGCATTCGTAAAGTCCTGGAAGCATTGGAACAACATCTATTACAAGGTCAGCGACTCATGAAAATCATTGTGCCTTATCATCAAGGTCAGATTCTACAAAAGCTTAGGACCTATGGGCAGATTCTGGAAGAATCTTATGTTAATGAAGGGACTTATGTTGAAGTATATATTGAAGAGGCCTATATCAATAAATACGAACTGGGTAATATGATTGTCGGATAAGTAAATACTATATATAGTAGGCATACAACTAATTGCCTACTGTATATAGTATTTTTTCATTGACCATAAAGTTGCTCTGTGGTATGATTTTATGTGTTAAGGTAGTTGGTTTGTGTCTGGAGGTCGGGAGGTATATTAAATGTATGAAGTGGTCAAACGAGATGGAGAAATAACAAATTTTGATTTGCATAAGATTAAGGATGCAATCACTAAGGCATTTATTGCAACTAAAAAGGTTTTTAATGACGACGTATTAAATATGTTGGTGCTTAGGGTGACATCGGATTTTGAGAAAAAAATAGTGGATGGACAAATAGGTGTAGAAACCATTCAAGATAGTGTGGAAAAAATCCTTGAAGAATCCGGCTATACGGATGTGGCCAAAGCTTATATACTATATCGTAAGCAAAGAGAAAAAATCAGAAATATTAAATCCACCATATTGGATTATAAGGAAATTGTAAATAGCTATGTGAAAGAAGAAGATTGGCGTGTGAAGGAGAATTCTACGGTCACTTATTCCGTCGGAGGACTGATTTTACATAATTCAGGAGCGGTTACAGCAAATTATTGGTTATCAGAGGCATATGATGAAGCCATAGCCAACGCTCACAGGGACGGGGACATGCATATTCATGATCTATCCATGTTGACGGGATATTGTGCCGGTTGGTCACTAAAACAGCTAATTGAAGAAGGCTTGGGCGGTATACCCGGTAAGATATCCTCGGCACCGGCCAGACACCTGATTACACTGTGTAACCAGATGGTGAACTTCTTAGGTATCATGCAGAATGAATGGGCCGGAGCACAAGCTTTTTCTTCTTTTGATACTTACTTAGCACCTTTTGTTAAGGTAGACAATTTAAGTTATAAGGAAGTCAAACAAGCTATACAATCTTTTGTTTTTGGTGTCAATATACCCAGTCGTTGGGGCACACAGTCGCCTTTTTCAAATATCACGTTAGATTGGAAAGTACCGGAAGATCTGGCAAGTCTACCGGCTATTGTCGGTGGTAAAACATTAGACTTTTGTTATGGAGACTGTCAAGCAGAGATGGATATGATTAATAAGGCTTTTATAGAAGTTATGTTAGAGGGCGACTCCAATGGACGTGGTTTTCAATATCCCATACCCACATATTCCATAACGAAAGCGTTTGATTTTGGAGAGCATGAAAATAACAAACTTTTGTTTGAAATGACGGCTAAGTATGGAACACCTTATTTTTCTAACTATCTAAACAGCGATATGGAGCCCAGTGACATTAGGAGTATGTGCTGTCGATTAAGACTGGACTTACGAGAGCTAAGAAAAAAACAAGGTGGGTACTTTGGTTCCGGTGAGAGTACCGGCTCAATCGGTGTGGTTACCATCAACTTACCAAGAATAGGATATTTGGCAGAAGATGAGCAAGATTTTTTTGAACGTCTATGTAACGTCATGGATCTTGCGGCCAGGTCATTGAAGATCAAAAAGGATGTTATCACACGCCTACTTAATGAAGGTCTATACCCTTATACAAAAAGATATTTGGGCCATTTTTCTAGCCACTTTTCTACTATTGGGATTATTGGTATGAATGAAGCTACCCTTAATGCCAAATGGATTGGTAAGAACCTAATTGATGATAAGGCCAGAGCATTTGCCCTTAAGGTATTAGATTATATGCGTCATCGATTATCTGATTATCAGGAAGCTTATGGCGACTTGTATAATCTCGAAGCAACACCGGCAGAGTCGACCACTTATCGGTTGGCTAAGATGGATAAAGTGAAATATGCAGATATAATTTCGGCAGGAAAGAACATGGGCATTCCCTATTATACCAACAGCACCCATCTGCCGGTAGATTATACAGTTGATATATTTGATGCCCTAGATCTTCAAGATGCTTTCCAAGGTAAATACACCTCTGGTACCGTTTTTCATGGATTCTTAGGTGAGAAGCTCTCCGGCTGGCAAGAAGCAGCCAAATTAGTCAAAGCTATAGCCGAGAACTATAAGTTACCCTATTACACGTTGTCACCCACTTATTCCATATGTGAAAACCATGGATATATAAATGGTGAACAGCATCAATGCCCTGAATGTGGACATAAAACAGAAGTATACTCTAGAATAACCGGTTATTATCGTCCGGTACAACATTGGAACGACGGAAAAACACAGGAGTATAAAGAGCGTAAAGAGTACGTTCTAGAAGATGCCCGTATAAATGGGATTAGGGAATTAGCCTTAGACGGCACCTCAAAACCACAGGTTAATATTAATAAAACAGAGGTAATAGAAGAAGTGAACGCCGGTGATCCGGAAAATCAAAAAGTATTGCTTTTTACAACAAAGACATGCCCCAGCTGTCAGGTGGCAAAAGTCTATCTAGGTGAAAAACACAGCTACAGGATTGTAGATGCCGAAGAGGAGCTCAGTCTTGTGAAACGTTTTAAAGTCATGACAGCACCTACTTTGGTTGTCTTATCAGATGGTGATTATGATACCTATTCAGGTTTGGCCAGTATTAGAAGGTTTACTACCAGCTACGCAACGACTTAAATAAAGGAGCAGATGATGAGTTTAGCAGATCAGATTTTTATAAATATGTGTAGGGATATATTGGAGAGCGGTGATGGTAAGACCCAGATGGGCGGATGGGACCATGGCCCACACCATTAAGAAGTTTGGTGTGGTCAATCGTTATGACTTGGCCAAAGAGTTTCCAATTCTGACTTTAAGACGTACCAATTTTGAAAAGGCCATTGACGAAGTCTTATGGATTTGGCAAAAGAAATCCAATAATATTCATGACTTAGGTAGTCAAATCTGGGATAATTGGGCAGATGAGGATGGATCTATCGGAAAAGCCTATGGCTATCAATTAAGTGTTAAGCATCAGTATCCGGAAGGTATGTTTGATCAAGTAGACCGGGTACTATATGATCTAAAAAACAATCCCTATAGTCGAAGGATTATAACCAACATATATGTCCATGGAGATTTAAGTGAGATGAACCTTTACCCATGTGCCTATAGCATGACTTTTAATGTGACAGGAAATAAGTTGAATGGTATCTTGAATCAAAGGTCTAATGATGTCCTAGCAGCGAATAACTGGAATGTGGTACAATATGCGGTGTTGATGCATATGTTGGCACAAGTATCAAACCTTGAAGTGGGAGAATTGTTACATGTGATTGCGGATGCTCATATCTATGATCGCCATGTAAAACATGTTGAAACCTTAATGGCCAGAGAGCCTTATGACCCACCAACCTTTAGAATGAACCATGATATCAAAGATTTTTATGATTTCAAGGTAGAAGATTTTGAACTTATAGATTATAAGCGAGGAAAACAAATAAAAGGCATAGAAATTGCTATATAGGAGGACGGTATGGTATTGATTGTTGCAGTGGATGATAAATTCGGTATCGGTCGAGACGGCAATCTTTTAGCCTATTTACCGGAGGATTTGGCCTATTTTAAAGAAATGACATTGGATAAGACCATTGTCATTGGACGTAAAACCTTAGAGTCCTTTAAAAATGGGGCACCTTTACCAAAAAGACAGCATATTGTTATGACACGTACAAAAAACTACGATCACCCAAGGATTACAACGGTTTCATCCGTAGATCAGTTACTTAAGACAGTTGAAGCATATAACCCAGAAGATATTTATATATCCGGTGGTGGCAACATCTATAAGCTCCTGCTGCCTTATTGTCAAAAAGCCTATGTAACCATGATTGAAGCAGATCTTAATGCAGATACTTTCATGCCGGATTTACGTATGTTAAAAGAATGGCGCTGTGCAGAAGAGGGCCCATGGCTTGAAACATCGGACTTTAGATACAGACATACGACTTGGGTACGAGAAGCATCCTAATCGGAAAGACCTTCCTTATAATAGAGAAGGTCTTTTTAGTTGTGACTACAAAGCTACCTCTATGATGGTTCAAGTCATACGTTAAAATATTTTTATAATTAGCGATTTTCCTTTATCTATCGAAGATCCAATGTTAAAATAGAATCAATATCCATTGAAATCGAATGAATAAAACATGAGGAGGCTGTTATGTTCGATCTAACATCCATACATTCAAATGATTCTGAAAGTCTTTACACCAGCATCAACGATTTTGTAGATGGCCTTTTTTATGAAGAAAGAGATGCATTGGCCAATATGAGTAATTTAGCATCTTTGCTGTATCATACACTTGGAGATGTCAACTGGGTAGGTTACTATCTATTTAAGTCAGGCGAATTGGTCCTTGGTCCCTTTCAAGGAAAGCCTGCTTGTATAAGAATCAGCTTAGGAAAAGGTGTTTGTGGGACAGCTGCAAAGAAGCGAGAAACCCTTAGAATAAGTGATGTCCATCAGTTTGAAGGTCATATTGCTTGTGACGTGGATACCAACGCTGAATTGGTCATTCCCATGATAAAAGATGGTGTATTGCTGGGTGTACTAGATATAGATAGCAAGCTTCCAGATCGCTTCAGTGAAGAAGATCAAAAAGCACTGGAGAACATTGTCGACAAACTATTAAAGGCAAGTGACTATGATTAAAGCTTCAAAACGATATAGTTGAACTTTTTCATATATTTCTATGTAAATTAGAGAAACTTAGTTTAGAAGTTTTAGTCAAGATGACGACTATAGATAAAAAGGAGGTAACATATGGAATACAGAAATTATAAAGTTATAAAAGAAGAAAGAATAGAAGCTTTAAACGGATTTGGTTTATTACTTGAACATGAAAAAAGTGGTGCCAGAATTATGGTGATAAAAAATGATGATGAAAACAAGACATTTAACATTATATTTAGAACACCACCTAAGGATGACACAGGATTACCTCATATCCTCGAGCATTCAGTGCTATGTGGGTCAAGGAAATACCCGGTCAAAGACCCTTTTGTTGAACTGGCAAAGGGTTCACTTAATACTTTTCTAAATGCCATGACGTATCCGGATAAAACCATGTATCCTGTAGCAAGTTGCAACAACCAGGATTTTAGAAACCTTGTGGATGTTTATATGGACGCGGTACTCTATCCTAATATTTATAATGATCCTCGCATCTTGCAACAAGAAGGCTGGCACTATGAACTTGAAGCCTTAGAAAGTGACATGACCTATAACGGCGTGGTCTATAATGAAATGAAGGGTGCTTCTTCCAATCCGGAACAGGTACTGTTTAGGCAGATACAAACCGCGCTTTTTCCGAACCATCCTTATGGCTATGACTCGGGTGGTGAACCGGATGCTATTACGGATCTAACTCAGGAACAGTTTGTGGATTTCCATAAAACTTTTTACCACCCTAGTAACAGTTATATTTTCCTTTATGGCGATTTGGATATAACAGAACAGTTAACATGGTTGGACGAAACTTATCTAAATGATTTTGAGAAAATCAAGGTAGACTCTGAATTGGTCAGAGTTGAGCCCTTTAAAGACAGAAATCACGTAACCAAATCTTATGCAGTCGGACAAGAAACCAATACGGATAACAAAGCCTATTTAAGTTACAATGTTGCCTTTGACAAACCAGGGAGCCAAAGTGAGAATCTAGGTTTAGAAGTGATGGAATACCTTTTATTAGATGCACCGGGAGCACCTCTTAAAGAAGCATTACTAAAACTGAATATAGCAGAAGATATTTTCGGGAGTTATGATAGTGGCCTTAGACAACCAACCTTTAGTATTATTGCAAAAAATACCAATGTTGAACATGAGGCACTTTTTGTGGAGACCATTGAAAGTGTACTTGGAAAGATAGCTCTGGAAGGGTTTTCAAGACGGAAAATAGAAGCCGCTATTAATTATTTTGAATTCAAAGTGCGAGAAGCAGACTTTGGACAATACCCTAAAGGGGTTATTTATTCAATAAAAGCTCTGGATACATGGTTGTATGATGGGGATCCTTTTGAAAACTTTGCTTATGATGAAGCCTTTAGACAGCTTAGAGAAAGTGTAGAGAATGGATGTTTTACAAGTCTGATATCTACTTATTTATTGGACAATCCCCATACGGCCTTACTGAGACTTATTCCGGATGCTCAGATGCTGGCAAAAAAAGAAAAGCAGCTTAAGGAAAAGCTCCATCAATATGGAAGTACTCTTACAAAAGAAGACAAGCTAGCCTTAATTGAAGGGACGAAAGCGCTTAAAAAGCATCAAGCAGAACCTAATGCTAGGGAAG
>PGZS01000120.1 GCA_002841435.1 Firmicutes bacterium HGW-Firmicutes-3
CTAATACTTTACTTCTTCTAACATAAGGTATCATATAAATCCCCCTTATTTTTTTTCATAATAGCACTTTTTTCATGATTTTGCAATATTTTTCTTTTTTATTTTATAAACTAAAATTCAACTTTCCAACTGGAGTACTTATTATACTGAACTTCTATATTTTTGATCCTTTGAAATTTTGCGTTTTTTGATCTAGTTAAATGCGCTTAGTGTGTCATTAAAATTAAGTGATGTCTTGTCCATGCTCCTTATCCTTTTTTCTAGTTTTTTCTGATTGCGATTTCATAAGAATCGTCTTTCCAATGGCATCAAGTAGTGCTGTGGTGCCTCTGACAAAATATTCTTTCTCTGTGATCTGTGTTATCTTATGAAGATTAAACCGATCGTGTAACAGTTCATGCCTGTCATCAAACAGTACAGTCGTGATCTTTGCTTCACCCTCTTCTGCTTTCTGTTTAGTTAATACACTGTTAAAGCCACCTATCGAGCTACTTCGGTCAAGTATAAATACCAATTCTGTTACTCCTTTTTTCATGATTTTTGGTAAAGTCAATAGCAGCATCATATTTGCAGTAGCCAAATATATATTTCAATCATTGTCAAAGTTAAACATTTCTAAATTAAAAACACTTCCTAATTGTGTACCTATCGGCTTACTAGGTTCCATCATTTCTTTAATAGGCTGCATGACTTTGTCAAACGCTTCTTTATTTTGAACCATCAGATATATTTTAGCTGTATTCATTGCATCACTTAACGCACTGTGTTGACTACCGGTAAAATTCATATCTAACGCTTGAACCGCTTTATCAAGGGACAAAACAGAGCTAATACCTATAAGCTCACAAAAAATATATTGAAAGTCTGTCCATACATTCATAAACTGCATATCAAAAAAATATGTCAGTTCCTTTATTAACATTTCCTGTTGTAACTGAATTAAATCATTATCACTCCATGCGTATATTTCATAGTGATTATTATCTGATATTCTGTCACACCACTTCGAAAAATCATTGATCGCTTCTTCAAAAGAAAGCCCTTTTTGAATCATATCACTGGTTATACCCGTTAAATGATAGACCTTTGGAGCCACGGCAATACTGAATTGTGGTTTTACCATTTGTTCATAATCGCCGATTAAAATGTCCTTTGTATTTAAGGCAACGGCTCCTATCTGGATAACCTCATTTCTGCATAACTCCCTCACAATATCAAAACTTTTAGGAATGGGATTCATTTCCAAATCCAAAAATATCTTTACCATTTTCCCTCCTGATGTATCCTTCTGCATTTGAACATGCAAAGTATTGTAGCAAACCCGTAATATAATTCCCTAGGTCGGCATTTAGGTACTTCTTTCTTAAAGGTCATATTTCACACTTATTATACTTTATCGTTAAAGGATCAAAACTAAGTTTCACTAAATTCACATACAATATATAGATTTGACGTCTTACCACTATATTAAAGTACCATCATTATATTAGTTTAACCTTATCCAGGATTGATATCAAGTTTTTTAGTAGCCTTAATATAAATATAAGGCAACACCTTTTTTATCATAATTCAGCCATATTTTAGTATGATAATCTATATGAATCTCAATCTGCTTCAATAAAATTTATGAAAATATGGAGACTACACTTATGAAAAATGCACTGTCTAGGTACTTGATTTATGTTGTTTATTTTTTAGGAATTGGAATGGTTTCAAGCGGTATCGTTTTAATGCCTTTTAATGCGATTAGATACGGAACTATTCTTACTATTGGACTTCTCTTATTCTCTACAGGTTCATTTATCAATGAAGTTGTTTTGGACAAGAAACAATTGACGATTACACAAAGAATTCAATTAATTTTCGTATCTCTAACCTTAGCCATTGGGATAGGTATGATTAGCGGTGGTATTGCCCATTTTAAGGAAAGCCCAACATATGTTACTTATTTGATTCCTCTAGGAATTGTCATTTCCTTTGTCAGCTTTTAATAAAGCATTCCTTTACGTTAACTAAAAAGGAATTTCTATGGACAGCCACATTACTTTTATTAATTGCCCTAAGCACTCATACTGGCTTATCGTTAGCTGCAGACGCCATGAATGTGACCAATGATGGTGGGGATATTTTTAAAGACCATGGCATGTAAGCATATACAAAGAAGTTCTATTAAACACATCTTTCTCAAGTGGGTTTTTAGCTTACTGAATATTAGTATACCTTTTACAAATATTATCTAATTAAATCTTTTCTGATTGCATAAAGGCAGTGAAGTAATTGAACAAAAAAGGTCCACTCCATGATTGTTTAATATTTAGTACGTCTATTAATCGCTGCCCATACATTTTCTTTTGAAATCTCTGATAATCTTATCATGACGAATCATCCAGTTGGATTGATGAGTATTTTGGTTTCAATAGCCAAAAGTATATTAAAAGGGATCTAGTAACAGAAAAATCGGAATCTCAACTAATTTCTGTTCATGTTGAGAGGAATTACCCAGATATCTAAATACAATGCATCATGTATCTTCTAAAGTTATTGTATTATAGTTATTATATAAAAAATAAAGGAGGCAATACTATGAGTTTCTCACTGCCAGCTATGAATCCTGATGAGTTACTTGATACCTTAACAAAAGAGCAGCGATTTGAAACCAGTGCTCTGCTCGATTATCTAAGCGAGGAACAAGCCCTTAGTGCTTGGTTGATTAACAATGATGACACTAACCCATTTCGAATCAAAGAAGCATCCCCTAAGAAAATGAACCTTAATCTTCCACAATTTATTGACCTGAGTGGTTCTTTTAATTTGCCTTATGAACTCATTGACTATAACGACTCCAAAGGTAAATACAGTAGTCTGGATTTAGAGAATGTTCCTGATTATATTGTCATTGGCAAAGATGCGCCGACCCCTACCTTGCTAGACAAATTCCAAATCGAGTTTAAGAATTATGTGTGTGGTAGTGTAAAATATAAAGATGAACAGAAGGATACAGATGAGTTGGCCAAAATGACAAAAACGGCCTTGATTACGATGATCAGCACAGCCATAGGCACCACACTAGGAGTGGTGGGAACTATCATAGCGCCTGCAGTTGTTCTGGCTTTGATGGTGGTACTGAAAATGGGACAAGCAATCTACTGTGAAAATTATGTGGATCCGTATAAAGAATAGAAGAGGCTTAAGTCAGGAATTAACTATTATCTTTCTAGGATTGGAAAGGTGATGTACATCAGACAAAAATATGGCTCGTATAGCTACGACGGGATAATTTTCCAACGAAAGATTAGAGGCGATTGCATAAGTCTTAGGCTATAATTTGAGAACTACTATTATATAAAGGGTAGCAGTTAAATATATTATCACCTCACCAAAAAAAGCTATTGATAAAATGGATTAATATCACTGTTTCCTTTTAACTCAATAGCTTTTTTTTGACTAAAACCTAGTATTTCTGCCTGTTTTACTCAAGTTCATATGGTGTAACTTGGTAAACGTAGTAAGACTTTGAGCGTCAAAAAAGGTCAAACTTCAAAGCCTTATAACATATGGGGTTTCCGGTATTAAAACACCAGATTTCCGGTGAAAAAAATGATTTTTTGCACCAATTCGTTTTTCTACGCATCATTTTTTTGAGCAAACTATTTCCAGTGGTGTTCCTAACTTCGTCGTAAAAAGAAGCTTTTCAAATCCTTTGACCGGTTTTGCCGTTCTCTTACCCATTATAACATTTTTTTGCATGATCTGCTTCTTCAATGCAAGTGCGTACTTTTGATTAATGGGAATCTGACGCTTACTTGATTTCGACTTTGGTGGATCATAATGGAACATCTTCTTTTCATCATTTTCAAATCTTTGATACACCAATGTCTTATTCACATCAATGAGCATCGCATCAAAATCGATATCCTCCAGTGTGAGCCCACAAACTTCACCGGGTCTTAAACCTGTAGATATTGCGACCGTAAACAGATTATCATAAAACGATCCTTTACTACACTCAAAAAAGTTTGCTTGTTCTTCAGGTGTTAATACTCGGAGTTCACTTACTTCTTTTATTCCCACTTTAATTCTTTTTGCAGGATTCTTCGATACAATTTCATTGATCATGGCTTTATCAAACATATCTTGCAATAGAATTCTAATCTTATTTCGCGTCTCATAGCGATAACCTTTTTGTTCTAAACCATTTAAGATTTCCAAAATCTTAATTTGCGTAATCTCCACCATCTTCTTTTTACCTATAGATGGCGAAATATGCTTTTAGTAAACGATCTTTAGGTTCTTTCCAGGGTTAATTGATTTAATGGTAAATTTCATTTAATAGTACCTTTGCCTTTAGCAGTGCAAAACTATTTCTGCCATACATTATTCGCTTGATGACTTTTATCTTATTCACACTTCCTTCGGCTAAACCGTTATTATACCTATAACGTATGCCGTTTTTTACAGCCTTCAAATCTTTTTTTGTTCCCTGTAGAAATGTATTTATTTCAGGTATATCGAAACCTTCACAAGTATCCATCCAAGCATCTAATGTATCAGCTTTTTGAGAAAAGATAATCTCATAAAAATGTTTGATCATTGCATACACATCACCTAGTTCGGAGAATTTGGCAGTGATCTGACTGAGCTGCTCTTCATTGATGCCTGCAACTTTTTCGATCTTTTTGTATATTAGACTACAGAGACTTCTGCGTTGTACATACTCAAAGTTCGAACTAACCTTCTTGTTCAATGTATTCCGGTGAGCTCGTTCTTTTTGCATAAACATACGAATGGCGCCAACACTACCATCATATCCTTTTTTTCGATAATCTCTTTGATTTTGGTGTATGTAACACCTTGGCTTCTTAATTCAATAACTTCTTTTTCAAAGGGAGTTAATTTACCTGGAAGGCGATAATCATAGTGACCATTTATAAGTTTAAATTCAGGATTTAGCCACCTTTTTATTGTATCGTGATTACGGTGCATCATTATTCCAATTTTCTGGATTGAATGTCCTTCTTCTTGAAGTGCCCTTGCCTCATCAACTTCCTCTTGTTTCTGCTTCATTGCACGTTCATGTTCACGCTCTCTGGATATTGATATATCTTCAGGTATGTCTTCTGGGGACATTATTATATACTTTCGAACGGTTATTGGTGAAGAGTGGAGAAGCAAAGAGATTTCGTTTACCGTATGTCCTTCTTTGTATTTCTTTCGAGCATAACGAACTCTTTTGGCACGGTTGGAGGTATCATATAGGACTTCCAGTTCTGAAGACAACTCGCCTTTTCTTTCTATCTCAATTCTTGATGGAAAAGATCTGATTATATATCTATTTACAGCTTCTGAAAGGCCTTTTATCAGATGAAAACAATCACTAACCTGAATTACAGAGGGATGTGACTTTGTTATTGCGGATGCATAAGTTAAAGAACCATCACGTGAGACTACTTTTAAGTTAGGGTATGTCTCTAGCCATTCCTTAACGTCATTTAATTCTCGTGAAGGTAAAATATCTATAATGCGATGTGTCTCTAAATCCACCATAACAGTGCCGTATGACCTTCGCTTTTTAAATGCGAAGTCATCCACACAATTTTTTTCTATGGCTGATTTGTCCACAATGCTAGGCATTTTTTTTAAGCAGGCTGCATATACTGCTTTTCCCAACTTTTATAGCCTCTGATTCAAGTAATTTCGAACTCTCTATAGAACTTAATTTAAGCGATGTATTGACTATATGATTATTCAAACGCAAACTCATTTGACCATTTCTCGAAGCGAAATCGTGTTTTTCAGCAAATGTCTTGTGAGTACATTCGGGATTACTACAGAAAAATTTTCTGGTCAAAACCAATAATATAACTTGCTTATGTTGAATTGGCAAATCTTGAATTTCACGCTCATATCTAGAATGTATTTTACAAGATTGCGTCTCACAATAGGGGCAATTAGCAGAGTCTAATTCTGATTTAATACGAAAAACTATTGTATCAGATTTGTTTTTGTAATCAACCAATGTGTAATCGACATTTAAAGACTTTATGAATTCATTCATAGAATACCTTCCTTCATGATCATCCAAGACATTGTTCTGATATACTAATTATAGCACTGCGTGACAATGAATTCAATTAACCTTGGAAAGAACCGGTTTACCGTTTACAATGGTTATTGGGATTAATATACAAATCTTCGATTCAATCTAGACTATAAAACTTCAAAATTGAAAAACGAGTCTCAAGATACTCTCTAAAACTCGCTTCAAATCGTTTACAAAAAATACCAATTGGTACGTCCTTTAATCGGATACCCTATAGCTATCAACGATAGAACCCTTGACAATTTCAAAAGCTAAAACAAGATGTAGATTATTGGCAGCACTGCGTGACAATGAATTCAATTAAACTTGGAAAAAACCGGTAAATGGCTAACACCCGTTACCGTATACGAAAAAAATATATAGAAAAAATTAAATTACCTCAAATTCTAAAGTTAAAATGCAATAACAGTTTTTGTAGATACGTCTAACTAATATAATTCATGGTACTTTCTACCAAATCTTATTGAATAAACGATATAGGATTACTGCTGCGTCACCTCTTGTCATGGTTGCTTTTGGGATGAAAAGTGAGTCTGTTCGTCTAACAACCATATTTTCTCTTGTTGCCAGTGCGATCTCTTTTTTTCCCCACGCCGGTAGGCTTGTATTGTCTTTATAGATGTTTAGTATGTTCTCTACACTTGCTGGGTCTTTGTAGTTCATCTCGTTTTTTAGGGTTCTTGCTGATACGGCTACTATTTGTTCTTTTAGTATCGCATTCTTTGGTGCAAATACATCTACACTTAACCCATTCATGATGCCATATTGTTTTGCAGATCCAGCAACCCCGTAATACCAATCACTTGTTTTTACGTCTTTGAATCCTCCATTTGCATTTGAATCTAATTTTGATAATGTTCTTAATATAAGTGCTGCTATCTCTGCTCGTGTTATGCTTGCATCCGGTGAAAATTCCGTTGCTGTTGTTCCGCTTATGATTCCTTTTGATGCGAGTACTTTGATGGCGTTTTGCATTTCAACTGATTTGTTTTTTATGTCACTGAAGTCTTTTTTATTCTCTTTTACCATATAGGTATCACTTGATTTTATTTTTACTTCTATCATCTCTGTTGCTGGGTTATACTTCCCACCTACTGCTACACCACTTGAGTTGACCACCGCTTGATAGGTTGGGTCTCCGGTTAGTGGTGGCAGTGATATTTTGATGTTTTCTTTGAGTGGTTTATTGATGTCTATTTTATATTTTGTCCCGAATTCTTGAGGGTCTCTG
>PGZS01000121.1 GCA_002841435.1 Firmicutes bacterium HGW-Firmicutes-3
GAGAGAACGAGATGAAATTCTGTCTACAACTCAAGATGATTTAACGGCACTTGGACAATTAGTAGAAGCTGTCATAAGGCAAGATTTCTTCTGTGTTATCGGAAATGAAAGCATGATTGAAGAAGAAAAAGACCTATTCGTAACAGTTAAGACATTGAATCAGTAAAGAGAATATAGAAGATAATAGAGTTAGGTATATAGAAAGTGAGCAGATATGAGACCGACAAATTCAGTGTACACGGCCTCCAACAAAGTGGCCAATGAACGGTATGAGATTTCAAAAAAAGCAATAGCAGATTGTCTCATTGATATAGGGCGGCAGGGAACCAAGAACCACTACCATCGATATTTCAAGAATGTAGGTAGTTTTATGATGGCTATGATGGCTCATAATGAAGCCATCAAAAAACCTTCATTTTTTGAAGAAAAAGATTTTGATACGTTACTTTTGATCAATCATGATCTTTATGCGGATATTATTGGCAATAACTATGCTACTAGCTTTGTGAATCCCACATATGCCTGTGATGCTTTTGGTATGGATATGGGAAGGTTCTTGTCTGGGTTTAATTTTATGATACGCCAATTTGTAGGCTTTGCGTATGAAGACCGTCATTATGATATGATGGTTTACAATGAACTCTTTTTATTACTTTATGAGCATATTCTGCTTAAAAAGGAGGGAAATGTTGAAACACTAGGTTCAATAATGAGAAATACGTTGTTAGAACACGCAAGAATTCTTGAAGAGCATCATTGGATAAGACGCATATCACCGAAGTTTGATACCTATAGCCAAATTATAACGGATTTTGATCATGAAGACTTAAGGTATCTCTTTAGATATGGTATGTATATAAGTACCAATGAAATCGAGAGCGCTAAGCTAATTTTGTCCATGGACGAAGAGAAAATTGTACTCATAACCAATACCTTTACTGAAGCATTTATGCGTGGGTATAAAAGGGAGAAAAAGATATTTGATCATAAGAAAAGCATTCTGTTGACCTACCATCTTGGTTTTGAAAGAATTATAAAAAGGGCTTGTGATAATTTTAAGAAGCTAGGTCTTGAACCGATTGTACACTATGAACTTAAAGGTGCACAAAGACCTAGACTGTGTAACACCAAACCTAATGAACAGATGGAATACGATCACAGGTTTAGTAACGCCATTTACCTAGATGCAACATATTTAGACAGGGTTTATCAAATCAAAAAAGATACCTTTGAGAAATATAAAGAAGAGGCTAGGGTCTATGCGGGATTAGCCTTGATGGAAGTTTTTGGCAATCTGCCTTTTGAACCTAAAAATCATGAAGCCAATATGAACTATGATAAAGAAATGACAGAACTTGTTAGTAAACACACAGTAGCGGTTAAAAATCTACAGGGTCAGTATTTACCGGGTTCATCCTATAGTTTTACCATTAATGACTATCCACTACCAAGTATTGGTAAGGATTATAAAGCTATATTTGACGCAACTATTAAAGTTAATACCTTAGATCAAAAAATGTATGAGGATATTCAACAGAAAATCATTGATGCTCTAGATCAGACAGAGTATGTGGTAATAAAAGGTGCAGGCCAGAATATGACGGACATAAAAGTTCAGCTTATGCCCATAGCAGACCCGAGTACACAGACGAAGTTTGACAATTGTACAGCCGATGTTAATGTGCCCGTTGGAGAAGTCTATACAACACCGGTACTGTCAGGCACTGAAGGATTACTCCATATCAAGGACATTTTTTTGACGGGACTAAGGTATAAAGATCTCAAATTATGGTTTAAAGAGGGCATGGTGGTCAAATATACATGTGAGAATTTCGAAACAGAACAAGAAAATCTTAAATATATTGAAGAGACCCTTCTTTACCCGCACACCACTCTACCATTAGGAGAGTTTGCCATAGGTACCAATACAGTCGCTTATATGATGGCCAAAAAATATAATATTCATGCTTTATTGCCAATCTTAATCGGCGAAAAGACAGGCCCTCACTTTGCTATTGGTGATACTTGTTTTGTATGGGGTGAAGAGCAACAGATTTTTAACCCAGATGGCAAAGAGATGATTGCAAGAGAAAACGAAAAAACAAAGCTAAGAAATGCTAAACCAGAGGATGCTTACACCTATTGCCATACGGATATAACCATACCTTATGATGAGTTGGATACAATTATTGGTTATGATTATGAAGGTAAAGCCTATACCATTATTAGAGGCGGTCGTTTCGTACTTCAGGGCACAGAAGCACTTAATCAACCCTTTGATGACAAGGATGAAGCGTAGAATATTTAAAGCATAGAAAAGGTATAAAACTTTAAAAATAGGGTTTTATGGGAGGGACTATGACTTGGAAAACGATGAACAGATCGGAGAAAATGGAGCATATATGGGCATATTATAGGGTTCATATTTTATTTGCGATAGCGGTGTGCTTGATCTTAGGCTCACTTATTAATAACTATTGGTTAAACCCGGCACCGGACATCGTAATGGATATAACCATTAGGACAAAGAGTCATGATGTGGTCTATGCCAGACAACTAGAGGACACATTGAATCGGCAGGTCATGAATGTTGCAGAAAACGAAGCCTTGATGATAGAATTTTTGGAGATTGACCCGGAGATAAGTCCAACAACAACCATGACCAGTGAAGCAAGGTTCATGGGAAAATCATCGGTTATGGCTTTAGATATTCTTGTAGTAGATGAAGAGAATAAAGATTTTCTGATGGAGAACCAATTCTTTATGCCCATAGAGGAGATGAAAGCAGACATGGAAGGTGCTAATCTAGTAGAACGCCTAGAAGCCCTTGGTGCAAAGGACATAGATGGGAAATTCCTGATGAAGCTGGATTATTTTCCAAAGCTACGCCCATTGATACAAGATGAAGAAGAAAATTATTATGTTGGTGTGTTTGCCTTAAGTAGTCATAGTGAAGATATTATAACAGTTTTAAACTATCTATTAGAAGAATAAGAAGTGTTGAGTAGCAGTAGCCGAAGATGAAAAATCTAAGGTTGCTGCTTTTTTGATAGACAAGAGAGTTATCTATGTTATATATGCATAGATAATTAGACTTAAAAATATTATTATTAACGTGTAAGGCTATAAATTTTTACAGATTAATTTATGTAACTGAATGAGTAGTTGCTATTGTACAGTAATAAGACTTAATTAGAAATAAAGTTGTTGACAATGTATAATTAAGATGCTAGTATACTAGTATACCAACAGAAAGGTATGTTACTTGGAACAGATTATAATCGCATTATTAAAGGAGGAACTAAAAAATGGCATTAGGAGAAAGTGGAATGAAAATGAAAAAATTTATTGTTATGCTAGTTGCGGTATCATTATTAGTATCATTGTTTGTTGGGTGTTCATCTGACAAGGCGACTATGGAACCATCTGAACCAGTAAGTACAGAAGCAGAAGTTCAAACCGATGAGGCTATGGATGACACAGTTTACAGCTTCAAATTTGGACATGCGGCTGACGAAAATAATACTTGGCATAAAGGCGCTATGAAATTTGCTGAAGAAGTTGAAGCGAAATCTAACGGCAGAATAAAGATTGAAGTATATGCTAACGAACAACTAGGTAATGAAATTGATAATGTTACAGCTATTCAAGCAGGAACAGCAGATATGGTATTATCTGGTGAGTCACTTCAAAACTGGGCAGATCTTGTAGGGGTTATGTCGACACCATATCTTATTAAAGACTCTGAGCATATGAATGCTGTAATAAATGGAGAGCCAGGAGAAATACTTGAAGAGGCAATTTTAAATCAGGCAGGATTAAAAGTACTAACTTATTTTGAAAGAGGCCCGAGAATGCTTACATCAAATAAGCCTATAAATAACATCGATGATTTACAAGGACTAAATTTAAGATTACCGAATGTACCACTTTTCATTGAAGTTTGGAATGCATGGGGAGCAAGACCTGTACCAATGGCATTTTCAGAGGTTTTTACTTCCTTACAACAAAATGTTATTGAAGCACAAGATAACCCATTAGCACTTATGTATAGTGGTGGATTCTATGAAGTTCAGAAATATATCAATAAAACAGAACATGTTCGTGGTTGGATTTATATGCTGATTGGTGTAGATCAATGGAACGAACTTCCAGAGGATCTACAAGCAGTTATGATTGATGCGGCTCAGGTTGCACATGATTATGAGTACCAGTTGTTCACGGAAGGTGAAGAAGCGACTTTAAACATACTTCTAGAAGAAAAAGGCTTAGAGTTAATAGAAACAGATACTACAGAAATGGTACGTGTTGCTGAAAAATACTATGAAGAGAATTTAACTCCAGCTCTGTTTGAACTTTATACATTAATCAAGAATACCAAGTAGTTTATTTAGTATTAGTATTCAAGTATTCTTGGATACTAATACTAAACTCTAAGGAATGTGAGGAATAGCTATGAAAAGAAATAGCATATTAAACAAAATCCACCATATTTTGGAGATTATATCTATCGTTGCATTTATTGCACTTATAGCAGTAGTCACACTACAAATAATTGGAAGAACACCATTGATGGCTAAGCCTTACCATTGGACTGAAGAATTAACTAGAATGATTTTTATCTTCCTGATTTCAATTTCATCAATTACTGCAGTACTTCATAATGAGTTTGTTGCGGTAGATGTTGTTCCATCCTTATTTAAAGGAAGAAGAAAACTTATATATGAAGCATTTGTTCATTTTGTAGTAGGTGGATTTCTTATCTATTTAATACCAGCAGCTAATAAATTTATGCAGCTTGGAGGCAGACAATTATCAGCTGGGTTGAGAGTCAATATGAAGTATATATACTCATTCATTTTTATTTGTATCGTTGGTATGGGTATTGCTCATATATATTTAGCAATTAGGAAAATGAGTGCAATAAAGAAATATAAGGAGGATGTTGTATAATGAATATATTGGTTATTGTATTATTTGTTTCTTTTATCTTTTTTCTTATGGTAGGCATACCAGTTGCATATTCATTAGGATTATCTTCCTTTATTTACTTGCTATTGGCAGGGATAGATCTATTTGCATTGCCACAAAAAATATATGGCGGCATGGATTCTTTTGTATTATTAGCTATACCAGGGTTTGTATTAGCGGGTAATCTTATGAATGTAGGAGGTATTACACAAAAAATTGTAGACTTTGGAGATAAACTATTTGGACACATCCGTGGTGGTATGGGATTTGCTAATATCGGCTCATCTATGATTTTTGCTGGGATATCTGGAACAGCTGTTGCTGATACAGCCTCTATTGGTGGCGTTATGATACCGGCAATGAAAAAATCTGGATATGATGCAGAGTATGCTTGCGCTATAACAGCAGCAAGCTCTACCATTGGACCAATTATTCCGCCAAGTATACCAATGATTATTGCAGGAACACTTACAGGAATTTCCGTAGGTAAGTTATTTATTGCAGGTATGATTCCGGGGATATTGATTGGAGTATTTCAAATGGTAGTTAATGGATATATGGCAAAAAAACGCAATTATCCCAAAGGTAATTTAGCTTCACTAGGTGAAATGTTTAAATCTTTTAGATCCGCATTTTGGGCGCTATTGATGACAGTAATTATTTTGTTCGGTATTTTGGGCGGGTTTTTTACACCTACAGAAGCAGCAATCATTGCTGTACTCTATGCACTCTGTGTAGGATTATTTGTATATAAGGAATTGAAAATTAGCATGATTCCTAAACTATTGGCAGAATCGGCTAGATCATCAGCAAGTATATTGGTACTCGTTGGATTTGCAAATGTATTCGCGTGGATTCTTGCTAGTGAAAAGATACCTCAAATGATTGCAGATGCTATGCTATCACTGACTACAGATAAAATATTGGTAATTCTGTTGATAAATCTACTGTTAATTTTCGTTGGTATGTTTATGGAAACGATATCTGCAATTGTTATCTTGTTTCCAGTCCTTTTGGTTGTATCAAGATCAATCGGTATGCCAGATATTCAATTTGCAGTCATGGCCGTATTAAACTTGATTATTGGACTCGTAACGCCACCTGTGGGGGTTTGTCTATTTGTAGCTGCAAAAATTGGGGATATTTCTTTGATAAGGATATCAAGAGCAATTTTACCCTTTCTTTTTGCAAATCTCATTGTGCTATTCCTTGTAGCTTTTTATGAACCAATTACACTATGGCTTCCGAGTTTCATCAAATAGTATAAGTATAGAAAGATACGGGTTATATTAACCATTATTATTTCGGATATCTATAGATAAAAGAATTGAAAAATGATAATCTAAAAGGCGATGGTAAAAATATTTTAGGAGATGAAACTATGGAAATTGTTGGAAGATATAAAGGAGAGTCAGCTCGGGAATATGCATTAAGAATATTAAGAAGCAATATTATTTCAATGAAACTAAAGCCTGGAAGTGTCGTGAGTGAAAACGAAATAGCTTTAAACATGGGTCTTAGCAGAACACCGGTTAGAGAAGCTTTAATTGAGCTTAGCAAAGCACAAATTGTTGAGATATATCCTCAAAAAGGAAGTGTTATTTCATTAATTGATACAGAACTGGTTGAAGAAGCACGTTTTTTAAGACTAATCATTGAACCTGAAATCGTAAGACTGGCTTGTAATCTAGCCACGGAAAAAGATATATTTGATTTAAAAGAGAATGTAAGGCTTCAAGAATTTTATCTGGAACATCCAGATCCGGATAGGCTTTTAGAGCTAGATGATGCATTTCATAAAAAATTGTTTACAATATGCAAAAAGGAACGAACTTACTTAATGATAAAAGGATTTATGATTCATTATGATAGATTCAGGAATCTAAGCCTGGTAACAATTAAGGATTTGAAAATTGTAAGCGATCATAAAGCAATTCTAGAGGCTATTATTGAACATGACGAAGAAGCGGCAAAAGCATCTATTTGTAAGCACTTGAATAGATTTGAAATAGACATGCAGATGATAAGAGAACTTTATCCGGAATATTTCAAGAAATATGAGCAAGCTCAGCCTGAAATTAAGGAAATGGTTAAGTAGAATGTAAATGAAGATATAGAGATTAAAATGGCTAGAAAACAGTAAAAAGCAATAGAAAGGGATTTATATGAAGGCAGCAATGGTTAATGAACCACTGAATATGGAAATAATAGATATGAACCAACCGATTATCGAATCAAAAACGGAAGTTATTGTAAAAGTAAAAGCTGCAGGCATATGTGGTTCTGACGTTCATATATATCATGGAACGAGTCCTGTAGCAACTTACCCTAGAGTCCTAGGACATGAAATTGTAGGTG
>PGZS01000122.1 GCA_002841435.1 Firmicutes bacterium HGW-Firmicutes-3
CTGAAATAAGCCATTTACCTACTGTTTCGTAATCAGTAGGTCGGCGGTTCGATTCCGCCCGCTAGCTCCAGTAAGATCTATCGAAAATGGCTATTTAAAGCCATTTTTTTTATTTTTTGTTAGGGTGTCAAAAGTATTTTCAACCTCATTGATAATTCTCTCCAACTGAGGTCTGATTTCTGGTAAAATAGACACAGAATCAAATACAGCAGAGGATACATAACGATGTCATTTAAAATCCATCCTTTAGTGGCATCAAGAACCTCATTTGTTAGTTTATCCCATACATTATGTGCTAATGGATCAGCGAAAACCATTTCAGGTATCATTGAAAATAGAAATATGTTGCCTAATTTTTCCTGATTTCCAGACAGTTGCGCAAATTAAGAAAAGGCCCAATCCCAACAGAACCATATAGGTTCATAGCTGGGATTGGACCTTTTCTAAAATTATACAGGATGAATAAACTACAAACTGCTAATTCTTTTTTATTTGCATATTGACTTTTTTCAGTTCATCTTCTCGCCACTGTCGCATACCCTGATCCATCACGGGCATGATCTGTCCCATCATTTTGTTAATATTCTTTTGGTATCCTTCTTTATCAAAGGCAGGATCATTTCTAAGGCAATCGCCTAATAATTTTCCAAGTTTCTTTCCTTTTTCAAAGACGCTTTGATTTTCAACATCAAAACAATTGGAATCGGATACGATCCCATTTTCACCTACCTGCATAGGGGCGGCAGAATTGCCACAGATATCTCCCTTACCACAGGTAAAGCAGGGAACAGTGCCATTAATAACGAGCTGATCGAGTAGGATGAATTTTTCCATGACCATTTCCATCATGATCTGCTGGTTGACTTGTTCAGCGGTATTTTTATTAGCAGATGTTACCACGGTAATGGCAAACTTGCCGCTGTTCAGGCTATTGATATGCCGCATTGACCATAATCTTTCAAGCAGCGCTTTTGAAAAAGCATCAATCATGCCATAGGGTGTGTACACGCCGAAAATAACGACCTCTGCCCCTAAAATAAGATTGCTTATTTCCTCAAAATCATCTTTCTGAACACATCGATTGGTTGTAACACAGGCTTTACAAGCCAAACACGGGCGGACAACCCAATCACTTAGTTTAATAAAATCATATTCAAAACCGGTTTGATCGGCAATGGTTTTAAGCATTCGATCAGTGTTGCTATTCTTAATCGGTGATCCACTGATACATAGTATCTTTTTCATATTAACCTCCAGAGTTATAGTTTGAACGCACATTATAACAGAGATATTTTTAAATACCTATACTTCTGGGTAATATTCTACTTTTTCAGTGTCAAGATCATATCTGGAGCCGGTTAAATTGACGGCTTATATCAGAGCGTCCACTTTTATCGGGGTAAAAATAAGCTGCTTATCTTTGACTGTAGCTGTGCCAGTGAGACGATAACCTTCAGGACCGTCATTCATTGTGGCTCCTACAACCCATGCGTTTATGTTAGTCTCCAAATTCTTCTGTGTTGTTTCCATTTTGTAAATTCCAAAGACCACTGCATCACCGATAACTTCACCTTTGCCTGCAATAATTGGGTGGGGAGTGCCATCTGCACCCAGTGTGACAAGAGAGAGGAATGCTGAGCCCTCAATAACTGCTTTTATTTCCTTACTAATAACCATTTCGCCATCTCCTTAATATTTTTTTTAGATAGTCATATACTTTGGTTTTACTACCTGGTATAATAATACTACGGAATATTTGATATTTCAAGTACGCAGAATATTATGAGTAGGTGAGAAAAAAATGACTTTAATTGACGATCAAAATAATAGCCCTTGTAAAGACAATTGTCCGTGCATGGACTATTGTCCATTAGGAAGTGCGTTAAGTCTAATTGGCGGAAAATGGAAGATACCCATTTTATGTGCTCTTTTTCAGGACGGAACAACGAGATTTAATGAGCTGAAACGCAAGATCAGAGGGATAACAAATACTATGTTGGCAAGTTCATTAAAAGAGCTGGAAGAAGAGGGGCTTATATCCCGGGAACAATTTATGGAAATGCCATTGCGGGTCGAATATTCTTTGACTGACGATTGTCGTGATTTGATGCCGATTCTTAATCAACTCGCACATTGGGGAGCTCAAGTACAGATAACAAAATAACCATAAGTGCATTGAAAAAATGGTTACTACGATTCCAGATAAAGAAATCTCATTTTCTTGTATTTTTGAAAATGAGATTTCTTATCTTGGTGGGTGTATTTTATTTTTTGTATAAAGACATGATTTGTGCTTTGAAATGATCAAGTGAAGTTTCATATGGTTCAATCGGTACTTGTGTATACTCAAAAAAGTCAAATTGATCTTCATCCGAAACTTCACCAATTCCAGTATCCACAAAGACTACTCTTTCATATGACCCAAAATTCTGGCGGGCATCGCAGGCATCCCATTTCAACCCATCAACAAAAATATTTCGCCAATTCTCAAGCCATCCGCATGAAACGTAAAAACTGTTACACTCTGAATCCAGCTCTTTCATCTTATCACCAAGTAGAAGATCCGTGCAGTTTGCTTTTGGGGCTATTTTTGCCTCATATTTTTTCGCGATTTCCATCATCTTAGGATGGCAGCTCGTACCAATTAACAATCCGATTTTATCATTTCTGCTTTGAGCTTCATTTAGTTTCTCAATCAATGCTGCTTCTAATAGCTTATCATCAATATGCAAGGCTGGATCAATAAAAATGACCTCATCTTGTATTCCCAATTCTTTCATGGCACACTTTATTTCTTCTGCCAGAATGGCACATGCAACAAAAACCATTTTATCCCTTCTTTCATAATAGTTATTTTGTAAAAGTTCCTTTTTGGAAATTTAATACCGCAGTCATCAATCCTTTCGTTTAAATTTGGTAGTAATACATTTTTAATACCTGATACAATGATACTACCGATAAACTAACTTGACAAGTACGCAGATAATTGTTATTAGATAAGAAAAGAATGACTTCACAAAATGTATAAATTAGTCATGACATCTGGAAAAAGCAAAAAGACCATCTTAGCTCCTAAAGGAACCAGATATGACGATGCAAATGATTACTCGATCGTTGTAAAAGCAACCTATGAGAATACATCACTCTTATTAACAGGAGATGCAGAAGCGGTCTCAGAAAGGCAGATAGTATCAAACGGTTCAGATTTAACGGTAACTGTCCTAAAAGTCGGGTATCATGGCAGTCGAGCATCCACAGGTGACAGATTCCAGGATAAGGTCAATCATAAGGTTGTTGTTATAAGCGTGCAAAGGGAATAACTATGGTCATACGACACAGAAAGTGATGAATAGACTTCAAGCCAGAGGTATACTGGTTTACAGAACCTATGTGAATAGAACCATTGTCGCTACCAGCAATGGAAATGAGGTGACATTCAATACTGATCCTGGGAGTCACAATGGTATGTCCTCTGAGCCCGCCGAAGTGCAACATCTCAATCTGTATCAGTGCCAGAGCTAGTTCCGGTTGCTGCACTCAGTGAAGATCAAAGTGTAACGGTCTATGCCACGAGTACTGAAACTAAATATCAGCTACCACAGAGAGAGGGTCTATTTATGAAGGTCGGATTAATCAGATGTATGCAGACGGAAGATATGTGCCCGGCAACAACGTGTTTTAAAGTAATTAATACTAAGAAGCTGGCTTTTGAAGGAATTGAGGAAGATAACGAAGTTGCCAGAATGAATACCTGTGGTGGATGCCCAGGGAAAACGCCGTTACAAGAGCTGCTGAAATGATTAAAAGAGGTGCGGACACGATTGTTATTGCTTCATGTATCACAAAGGGCAATCCCATTAGGTTTCCGTGTCCGAATGCAGAACAGATGATAGCTGCAATAGAAAAGAAGGCTGGAGGATCAATTAGAATCATTGATTATACACATTAATTTTAATGAATAAAACCAAGGAAAGAATTAAAGGCCACTGAAAAAGTGGTCTTTTTCTAGGTGTGAGCATAGGCGTAATCGAACGGGTGAAAGTTCCGAACATGGGTCAAGTGCATAACCATGGGCAAGGGTGTTCCCGCCGACGAGGAATCTGAATTATCCCAATAATCTCTAGAAAATATCGGAATTTTCTTATATATAAAAAAGTTTCTCGGATAATAAGTACGGTTTTATTGGCTAATTTATTTTGAAATTAATTCAAGAAAAGGCAGTGATGGGCAGTGTAAACTAATTGTATCCTTTTTATTGACTTGCCGGAAAATCGATGTATAATGCAATTAAGGGACAAATTGTGGTTTGTCGCCATTTATCCATTAAGATTAAATCCCACTATATCAGTTTTGAGAGTTTACACAAAACTTGAAACATTCCCAATTCGTAAGCAAACGATTTATTACTATTGCTTAATTCTTGGTGGTATACCATTGAAAATGACGATTTTGTGCAGTTAGTTTTTGAATTGTAGGGAATTGCAGATAAAATAACTTATCGATATGATTTCCTAACAAAAACTTCACAATACGGTAAGAAACATGGGAATTACACATACTATGTTATTTATTTACTGTATCCCGATTAAGTATAATGTGCATACTTTTCCAGGCGCGATATTAAAATTACTCAGATAAATATCTCTGATTTGGAAATTCAATTATTATCAAGAGTAAATGTGCTGGAATAAGCTAAGTGATAAAAAGTTTAAAAATCGATAATGCTATAATGCACAATTTATGCACATCAGGAATAAATTAAACTAAATTTAGAATTGATTATAATTAATATAATGGCTGGAAAGCCCTTTAAAATGGCGGTTTCTAAAATTACAATAGCTTTTAAGATACTAAAATAAAACCATGTAATCCAATTCGTAATCAGTAGGTCGGCGGTTCGATTCCGCCCGCTAGCTCCAGTAAAAAATAATATTTAGTTAAAAGAATGGCTTTAATTAGCGGTTCTTTTTTTTATTTTTTGATTTTAGTCTCCACCTAAAGTATGACCGACTGTGAAAAGTTAAAAAACTCTGGCTATTTCTGGCTATTTTCCCCCTGTTTTTGTCGCATTTGCGTCCTGCTTTTTGTCGCAGTTTTTTACGACTGTCTTTTGCAAGTAAGTACTTTTTGCCCTTTGATAATTAATGGATTACTAATTGTAGAAATACTGCGGTTAAATAAAATATGTGTATTGAAATAATAAATGTTTGCACTTCAAATTCTTGAATTAGTGTATTGTAAAATTTTCATACAGGGGTATAATTATTAAAAAAACTATGTTAGAGGTGTGTAATGTCCCAAGATAAGAACAATGAAGTATATAATTATGATAAAATTTTCCAAAAGTATTCAAAAATTTTTAGAAATCCAAAATATGAAGTTTATGATTTAGAAAAATTTATTTTTTTAATTGAAATAAAAGTTGTACATAGTGAAGAGTTAAAACCCAAAATATTTGATCCATTAGAAACTGTCTTGAACATAGTGATGGTTTTTATTATTGCATCTACAGTTTTACTATTATGTAGTCAAGACGCATTTTTTTGTGTTTTAGTGCTGGCTGTGTTTACTTATATCGCTTTATTTTTTATGGTAAATATTTTAAGAACTAAGTCAATTAATCAAATGACAGAATATTCAAATACTAAAAAAAAGTACTTAATCATAAAGAAATGCATTGAAAATGAAATTGTGAGACGCAAAGACAATGATATGAAAAATTCTTAGTAAGTTAAAAAGATACCTTATAGGTTATCTTTTTTTATACAACAAAAAAATGAATAAGTTGACGTCGTATTGACCTGATCTCCAAAAACTGAAGCAATATAAATTTTAGTCACTTTTTATAAAACATTCCATTGATGCACTATCAGATTGGAATACTCATTCCGGCAATGATTTTTGGCATTTCTGAGTTTTTTCCGTTTCTCAAGTGAGGAATTACGCTTTTCCAGCTGGCCATTTATATGGATGTTTCCAGAATTAATAATTGGTATTTCACAGGTAGAAAGAATAAGTAAAAAATTTCGATAAAACTGTACGTATGAACTTCGAAATGATAGAATGGAAGTGTGCTAGTACGGAGGTGTGTTATGGGACAGAAAGATCAAATTATGGATTTAGTTAGACTTAAAAATGGCCAGATTGAGACAAAAGATGTGGTTGATCAAGGGCTGCGCAAAGAGGTATTGTCGGAGCTAGTTGAGGAAGGGGCATTGATTCGGGTAAAGCGAGGTGTTTATATGCTGCCGGAAGGAACAGTGGATGAGTTACAGATCATTCAACTCAAAATTCCGAATGGGATATTCTCTTTTGGAACCGCCCTTTATTTTAATGGTTTATCCAATCGAGTCCCGGAAATTTATCATATCAGCGTACCCCATGGTAGAAATATGACGCGTATCAAAAGGGAAAACTCAAATATTGTTTTACATTATCCTAAACAAGAATATTTTGAACTCGGAAAAAAAACGGCTCAAACTACCTTTGGTGCATTCATTTTCATATATGATGCCGAACGCTGCATTCTGGATTTGATAAAATATCGCAAAAAAATGGACATGCAGTTATTTAATGATGCATTGAAGCTATATTTTGAAAGTGAGGAAAAGAACTTGTTAAGGTTGAGCATTTATGCCCAAAAATTGGGTATGGAAAATGCTTTGAGGGTATATACGGAGGTGTTATTATGAAATCGCCGGAGCAATTAAAAGGGGCCATTCGAAAGATGGCGAAAGAAAAAGAAATTGGCGCTGGTTCTTTACTTCAGATGTTTCTGTTTGAGCGGATTCTTGAGCGACTGGCGAAGTCAAAATATCGTGATGCATTTATTTTAAAAGGTGGTCTTCTGATCGCATCAATGATTGGTGTAAATCAGCGAACAACAATGGATATGGACGCCACAATTCGAGGTTTGCCAGTTAATGAGGAATTGCTGACAAATATTTTAGCAGAAATTTTAAGGTTAGAATCCGATGATGAAATCGTATTTTCCCTCCATGGACTTAAATCGATTCGTGAAAAAAGTCAGTATGAGGATTATTGTGCAACAATCTTTGCGGATTATGGAAAAATTCACGCTGTTCTTAAAGTCGATATTACAACAGGTGACGCAATCACTCCCAGGGAAGTCGCCTATTCATATCCGTATTTATTAGGTGACGGGGAAGCATCAATTATGGCTTATCCGGTTGAAACGATTTTGGCAGAAAAATACGAGACCATCTTGAAACGTAATATCTTGAACACTCGAGCAAGAGACCTGTATGAC
>PGZS01000123.1 GCA_002841435.1 Firmicutes bacterium HGW-Firmicutes-3
TGCCAATTCACCAATGGTGGTGATGCCAAGATAATAGAGCTTTTTAGAGGTCTGTCGTCCCACCATGAATAAGTCAGAAACCGGCAGGGGCCATAGTTTTTCTTCCAGTTCATGAGAAAAAAGGGTATGAACAAGGTTTGGTTTCTTAAAGTCGGAAGCCATTTTAGCAAGAATCTTATTATGAGAGACACCAATATTAACGGTAAACCCAAGTTCATCTGAGATGGCATCTTTAATGGTGTGTGCCAGTAGAACAGGGTCTTTTCTATCCGGTCCAATCTGAAGAAAGTCTACAAAGCACTCATCCACACTGAATTGTTGGACAAGGGGCGAGTATCTTTGGATGATGTCAATCATGGCTTGACTGGCTTTCATATAAAGATTGTAGTCAGGAGGCACCACCATAAGGTTAGGACATTTTTGTCGTGCCGCCAAAAGGGGTTCCCCGGTATGGATGCCGTATTGCTTGGCAGGTGTTGATTTGGCAAGGACAATACCATGTCTTGATTTTTCGTTACCACCGACAACAGAGGGGATAGACCTTAAGTCCACAGCATCACCTTGTTGTAGCCTGTAAGCAGCACTCCAACTTAAATAGGCGGCGTTCACATCAATATGAAAAATATAGCGGTTCATATACAGGCCTCCTAAGAAACGCATTAAAACGATATAAAATAACTTTATATCAAATCAAGCAAATTAAAAAACAGATTAAGGAGCTTCAACAAAGCTTCAACAAGCTTCAACTCAACAGAGTATATTCAAATTATAACACGAACATACGTTCGTGTAAATAGAAACAAAAAACCGCTGAGTCAAATGGTTGTTAAATGAAAACCTCATTTAACATAAGCTTTACTAATCGCATCAGGATATCATGATATAATTCCATTATAAAATTAATATTGTGGAGGCACTTGATATGATGAAAACAAAGAAATCCTTTATACATATGAAAGTAAAGAAAAATCTTAAACATATGAAGTTAACAAAGCACCTTAAACACATGAAGTTTAGAACCCAGCTGATTTTTCTGCTTCTTATAATTGCAATAATCCCATTAAGTGTCTTAGGTATAAGTGTCTTAAATGTTTCAAGAGAAGCAATCTATAAGAGTCAAACTGAAAAAATTGAGTTAGAAGTACAACAAATCAGTGATCAAAGTGAAATACTCATCAACAGCACCATCAATACACTAAAAGCCGTTACGGCCCAATCGGATGTTCTCGTACTTCTTGAAGATGTTAATAAAGATCATAAAATTGATGAGGTTATTCGTCTTAATAATGTGCTGGTTGCTCTGAAAAATACGGTGAACGCCTCAGAGCATCTTTATGAAACCGTTCAAATCATCAATATCCATGGCAAAATCATTGCGGATGGTTCTAGTTTTCGTAAAGAGCATGTGGGCAAATCGGTCACAGAGCATGCATACTATAAGGAAATCATAATAGATGGTCTTAATCTGGCGGTTGGTGAGCCTACCAAATCCGAAATCACAGGTGAGATACTTCTTCCGGTGGCCATTCCGATTGATAGTCTCTCGGATCGAATGGGCCTTATTATTGTCTGGTATAACCTTGATTATTTTCTAGATTACCTTAAGCTTGAGTCGAAGATCGATCAAGATACGAATATAAACATATTCACCTCAAACAATCATTCGATTTATAGTTCGACTGAATTAGACCCATCAACCATAAATGAGGTGGATAACGCTACTTATGTGGACCAATACAATGGTAGGAAAAGCATCGTATCAAAGACAACTTCAGAATTATCCCTTTGGACGTTCTTATATGTCTTAGATTATAACGCCTATAATGCAGATAATATCTTAATTTCAACCATCATTATGGTTATATTAATTCTAAGCATTCTCATCGTTTTAATTGTTGCCAATCTATTTAGCAAAAGTATGAGTTATCCTCTAGCACAGCTATCCATATTAATGAATCAAGTCGAACAAGGGAACTTGAACGTATCTTTCCACTCACAATCATGTAAAGAAATAGCCATGTTAACACAAGGCTTCAATAATATGATTCATAATTATAGCAACATAATGGAAAAAATGGGTGTGTGGGCCACGGAATTAAATTCAGCATCTGCAACCATGCAAGACACTTCTAACCTGGCTTCCAATCAGAGTGAAGAATTAAACACAGTGATTAATCAAATGGTGACAATTAATAAACATCAAAAAGAGGATGTGCTTAAATCCCTTCATGTTGTAGAAATCATGGACAAACAAATCATGGCTGTTGATAATGATTCAAAAGAGGTTATTGGTGCCATTGTTGAGGCCACAAAGAAGATAAAAAGCAATAGAAAAAGCATTGAAGATTTACAAGAAATATTCAACACAAGTAGAGTAAATAATAATCAAATTAATGGCCAGATTCATGCACTTAATGAAGAAATCGATAATGTAAAAGTGATTGTCAACACAATTATCAATATTGCCAAGCAAACAAATTTGTTAGCCTTAAACGCAGCAATTGAAGCAGCACGAGCAGGTAAGCACGGTGCGGGTTTTAGTGTTGTTGCTGATGAAGTCAGACAACTATCAGAGCATGTTACTAAAGAAGCGGCACATATTGAGAAAATAATCAAAACTCTTAGAAAAGACGCTGTTAATGTAGAAGCAGCAATGGAAAGCAATAAAAATCTGATTTCAACACAATATGATATGCTGGTTTCAAATGTTGAAACCATATTAGAAATTGAAGGTAATTTAGACGTTGTAACAACTCTAATTCAAGATGTAGAAACGTCTATGATGGGCATGCATGAGAGTAGGGAGCAAGTTGTCAGTGTGATTGCGGATATCGATGTCCTGTCGCAACAAAGTCAAGAAGTTGTAGCCCAATCGGAATCCATGATGGTTAGTCAAAAGAATATCACCAACGCATTAACCGAAAGTGCCTCATCCCTAGATCAACGGTCCAAATTAATACTTGAGTTTATAAGTCGTCAAGGTCAGTTTTTCTCTTAATCTATAAGTTTATTCAAAAACAGGGTTACTTTTTCATTTAACGTAAGTCAAATAATTGTTAAATGACCTAATAGCTTTTGTTAGGTGAAAAAGTATATTCAGAACATTACCTTACATCCTTGTGACACTAGATATCAAAGACACCTAGATCATATAAAAGTTCTGTAGGGTCAAATATAAGTCCATCTTCTGAATCGGAAGACTTAGTGACTTTGATCTGAAAAGCCTCACCCGCTTGAGTAACACTTATAACAACATTTGAAGGAATCATTTCTGAAGGGATATGAATGAGTTTTTTTGCTCCAATACCACTATAATAGCTATGAAACTCTTTTACAAATTCGGCATTAACATTAGAATCATATCTACGGGCACCGAGTGTAAATATCCAGGCGGCTCCTGCAATATGTACATTTTCATATAGTTCCTTACTATAATTAATGTCTTCTGTATGCCAAATGCCAAACTTATCTTTTACGACTCTGGCAATAGCTAACTTTCCATCTCTATTTTTAGTTTCAACAATTTTAAACTCTATTGGTGAATGATGCTGATCATGAATGACGACATTAGAACCCATAACAGCCAGCTCGTTCAAAAATAAACTAATCTTAAAGCTATTAGAATGAAGGAGTATTCCTATTATGGTCAGGACAATAAATATTTTTAGATAAATGTTTTTCATATGACTCTAGTACTCACATTCTAAAGGAAATTGAGGTTGGAGAGGGTAGATATATTGAATTGTTTTACTTTCAGCACCTGAGAGCTTAATATATCGAACTACGTCATGATTTGTTTGATGACCAGCCCTATAGGCTTGGATAGCTCGAATTCTGCTGTTATAATAGTCGGGTGTATCAGTCCATTCTCTGTCACCGCCGATATTATTAGGAAACGGTTGATAAGTTCCATTTCCGTCATAATCCCACCGAGTAGCATCCACAATGTATCCTAAACTAGTATAACACTTTGTTGATATTTCAGAAAGTCTTTGCGAAGAATCACCATATGCTTCGGGTCTAACATAAAAGAATAGTGCTGTTGTTTTGGTATCCCATGAGTATATAACATCAGTAGGATCAATAATGGATTCTTTACGAATATTTGATAGTGCATCTTTAAGTGCATCAAAAACAGTAAGAACTATGGATGCATTTTTATAAACGCCACCAATAATAGTACTTGTTGTTGTTTTAAGAAGAGAGGTTTTGCCTGCCTCCCAGTTATAATTATAATTAATTGTTTTAGTTTTTTCATGCCATAAACCCGAAGATTTGCTTTTAGGTATAGCAGTTAACTTTTGTATGTTATATCTTTCACCTCCGTAGTATTGGTTTGAGTATCTTATTGAAGTCCAAGTATTCACGCTTGAAGAAGGTACGGATACTTTGGTACCTGCATTTTTTTCGTCGAGAGATTCTTTATAACCAAGGTTCTTAGTTTCAGGAAATTGAATAGCGATATCTTCGATATTTAAAAACTCAACGCCTAGTGCCTCAAGTTGGAGATCAATTTCGTTTAGCTCATTGATATTTACCTTTTCTTTTGAAGTAATTAGAATTCTTTGCTCATAAAGTTCATCAATTTTTGCATCAAATTTCAACAGCTCACGTTCTTGTTCACGAATAATCTTCATTTCCTCATTGGAAAGCTTTAATTCTACAATGTTCATAGCAGAAACATTAAGCACTGAAGATATCAACATCATAAGTACAAGACTCATTATAAATAGTTTTTTCATAGGTTGCATCCTTTTCTGTATAAAATAAGTTGAAAGGCTAAAGTGTATCATATGGGATATGGATAACAACTCTAAGCCTTTTGTGACATATCATACCATTATGATTTGTAAAATTGTAATTATCTAATAATATTTGGAATTATTTACAAATATAGGAGTATCAACAAGTTTTCCATCTACCCAAGCATAGCCATAAACATAAAGCTTATAGTAATATCCACTTGGCACATACCAGTCGGCCATGACAGTAGCTACCCGGAAGTCTTTTGTGACCGTCCAAGTCTTATGGTCTGACCAAGTCCCGTCTTTGTACTTCCTCAAAGCACACTTAACTCGAGTTTTTCCTGCAGATCGAGCAACAATACTTCCAAATACAGAAGCTTTGCCGCTGCTGGAAATGGCTAAATCACCTTTAAGTGACTGCACATCCGTGTACCTCAGTTCAGGACCGCTTATTTCTGCACTTAAGTCTGTTTCTAGTGGTTTCTCCCTCGCATTTGCCGGCATGGGGATTGCAATAATCACCATAACCATTGCGAGTAATAGAATGGTTTTCAGTTTCATTAGTTACCTCCTTTGTCTCTTTGAATTAACCTTTACACTTAGAAGACGGGAGGAAAGAGGAAAACATTACACTTATTCTGAAACTTTTTTTATTTTTTCTGCAATTTTTAACATGACACTGATTTTTTCTCTGCCTTCAAGTGTTAAAACTGTTCTATTTTCCGACCAGCTGATGCTTATCATGCCATCTTTATTGGTCATATAGCCATCATTGTCGTTAATCGGTACCATCTCTATATCTGATTGTTCACTATCTATATTCATGCCCATGCTATTGGAATTTTGTGTTAAAATCAGCAACTCACTATCTGGGTTAATGAACATGACTATTTTCGTATGTTCACTGGCTTCTGCATCCAGAAGGTTATAGCCATTAGGTAAATAAGTAGGGTAGTAAACACCATTCCAACCTTCCGGTAATTTCAAACTTATTTCGGAGTCAATATAATCAATCCTATTATGATCTTCATCGGATTCAATGAAAAGATTCAGGAAGTGTATTCTAAAGGCTTCAACGCTCATGGTTACTATGGCTGATGTTAAGAACAAGCCAAGTAGAACTGCTGCAGCTCTGGTCGCATACTTTTTAACCAATGCATTTCGTTTTCGCCGCTCAGCAGTTTTCTTTAGCTCCTTCGAGTAATTCTCAAACCATTCATCAAGGCTTTCAGGCACAGGGAGGTCCTTATATTTTTCAGCCAATAAATCTGCTTCATTATTCAGTTTTTCAGAATAATGTCGTCCAAATTCATGGAGGATTAGTTCATTTTGCTTTCGAATTGACTTCTTACGGTGTTCGTCCATAGATTCTACATGATTACTCATTTACAGCTGCCTCCTTTCGAACCACTTCTTTCAATGCATGGGTTGCTCTGTGCAGCTTAACACCTACTGCATTAACTGTAAGATCCAACAGATCACCAATCTCCCCATTGTCTAAATCCCTGAAGTATTTAAGGTAGATAATCTCCCCATAGGATGGATTAATTTCATCAAGCAGGGCGATGGTCTCTCTATAGTTCTCAACCCTGATTATTGCATCTTCAATTAATACGTCATCATCAATAAGACCTTCAAATAAATCATCTTCAGCATTTACAAACTGTTGCTCTTTATCAAGCATATCCTTTGCGGCATTTATTGCCATTCTGTAAATGTAACCTTTTTCATCGAGTACATTTTGCGACCGAACCCTATCAAATTTTCTGACAATCTTCAGAAAGGTTATTTGGGCAGCATCTTGTGCCAGATATTCATCTTTAAGTACTGAATAGGCTGCTCTGTAGACCATCATATGGTAATTGTCGTAAAGCGTTTCGAATTCAGAACGCTCTTGCTGGGTATCTAAAAGTAATAAAAATACTAACATACTCCGCCTCCTCAAGCTTTATACAGTTCATTATAACTTACTTGAGAAGTAGGGTCATGTCCTTTGGAAAAATAATGTGTTAAAACACCCTTCACTTTATAGACGGGGAAAAATGAGAAATCATTACACTTTTAACGCATATCAAGCTAATATATATTATAGGAATCAGTGCCGTATCTGATCCATGTGCGGTGATATGAACTGTCTGAAGATGTGTGACCATGAAGTTCCTAGAGAAGAACAAAGAGGCTTCGCCTCGCTTTGCAAAGCAAATTGTTCCGGCAGGAAAGATTTCCTTGATAGTTAACGCGACGCTTCAACGCATTAACATAGCATAGACTTTCTTAGAGAACAAAAAAAGTCTCTAAGCTTATATCACTTAGAGACTTGCTTGACCCATTTATCATAGGGGTATTATTTATTCAAAAACAGATAAAGCTTCCTTAATGGTATCCTTAGCGTTTAAGTCTTCAATCCACTTAGAAGGAAGTTTGTCATAGCCCATATAAGCACCTAGAACCATACCGATGTACATGCCACGAGCTGCAGAATCACCACCGGCATAAGCGTTTTGAACCAGTGCTTCAACA
>PGZS01000124.1 GCA_002841435.1 Firmicutes bacterium HGW-Firmicutes-3
GATTATAAAGGAGGAAATTATGGGAAAGAAAGCTATTGAGATTACTAATCTTGATGTAGAAAAATTGATTCAAATGTTAAACGAAGCTCTGGCAGAAGAGTGGCTGGCTTATTATCAATATTGGATCGGTGCACGTGTAATGGAAGGTCCTATGAGAAGTGAGGTTGAGCCTGAATTATTGTTACACGCTACAGAAGAACTTGCGCATGCAGAACTTGTTGTTAACCGTATCATACAACTTGGAGGAACACCTATACTAAACCCTGCTGATTGGACTTCTTTTGCAAAATGTACTTATGAGGCACCAACAGATCCTTATATTGAGACCATTCTCAATCAAAACCTTACCGGTGAACGTTGTGCCATCCAAAGATATGAGGAAATCTGTGACTTTACAAATGGAAAAGACCACTCGACTTATCAAATGGCCGTTTCTATTCTTAATGATGAACTTGAGCATGAGCATGACATTGAAGCCTTTTTAATGGATATTGAGCGTATGAAAGAAGATATAAAAAAATTCAGACTGTAATCTAAGATTATATAATGAAATTATAAGGACTGACGCACAAAGCAATTTGTGCCCAGTCCCTTTTTCATTACATTTGTACCAAATCACCTGTGAAGCTCTTTATTTGATCCATCACTTCTTTACCATAATTGTAACCCATCAAGTAGGTCGCTCTAATTTTTTCCCTATCTTTTTCGGCTCTCTCAAGTAAAATCGGTTTAGGTGGACGAATCACAAGTGCTACCCCTTCTTTTTCTAATTTCTCAAGATACTCAGTTGTTTCTTTGTAATACACATGGCGCCGCTTCATGGCTTGTACCACTGCCGGATGTGCTCTATACATCATATTACCAATTCTTTCATAGGTAAAAGGCTTACGTTCATAACCTTGATGCCTGGTCAAGATTACGATGACTTTTTCACAACCATCTGCAAGGGCTTGACGCACCGGGATAGAGTCAGATACACCCCCATCAAGATATTGCACCCCTTTAATACTTACCTTTTGTGATAAAAAAGGTAGACTTGATGAAGCTCTAAGGGCTAATAATAAAGCGGATTCATCCATCTCACTTTTGTAAAAATAGTCGGTCAGACCGCTATGACAGCTCATTGCACCTATAACCAATTCTTGATTGGATTGATGGAACATTTTGAAATCAAAAGGGTTCAATTCATAGGCCACGTCTTTGAATAAAAAATCCATGCCAAAAAGACTGCCTTTTGTAATCATGTTCTTCATACTCACATAGCGATGGTCATCTAAATACGTCATCATAATATCATAGTTACGTCTTTTCTGTCTGGATATATAGTTGCCACCGTTTATGGCACCCATGGATACGCCAATTACATAAGGTAAATAAATCTCTTCTTCAAGCAAACATTCTAGTATACCTTCAGTAAATACACCTCGGAAGCCGCCGCCTTCAAGGACCAATCCTACTTTTCTCTCCATTTTATACCTCCATCAATATCTATATGTATGTCCTGCCAATGTTATTAAATCCTCTATTTTTGTAATCTCCATAATCTTACCGCGCTTATCAATTACGCCTTCCAGACACATTTCATTGATGGTCCGGTTCAGATGCCTATACGTGGTGCCAAGCTGCTCAGCAATATCGACAAAACTTGATTTTACATTAATATTATTGGTGTCCGACTCTTTATGTGCCAACAGATAGCTGGCCAATTTGTTTTTTAAAGGCAATAAAATATTCGAAGTGCTCATCTGACTAATTTTATCTAAACGATTGGCTAAAGACATGCACAAGAACTTTAAAAATGGTGCATGATCTAAATACGCACTTCTTATATGCGCCATGGGTATTCCAATACAGATGCATTTATTAAGTGCTTCAACATTCGCTGTATACTCATGCTGAATAAGGGTCTCCAAGTCACCATAGACACTAAGAGGATTCTCTATACGAAGCAGATATATTTTTCCGTTACTCAATGTGGTGAAAACTTTTGCTTCACCTTCCACCAGTAAAAACAAATAGCTAATCGTATTCCCATTTTCACAAATCATCTCACCCTTTGCATATTCAAATATACGACAATAATCATACGTGTTTTCTTTGAAAATATGCTTTAATCCATAGTCTTTAAAATATGAATCTAGTCTTTGTGTCGAAACTATTTCCTTCAATCTTCCACCACCATGACATATGTCCTGTTTTTATTTATTATAACATGATAAAGTTATAGCGTCAAAACTAAAGCTTGTTACTTCTAAAAAGCATGTATTTAAAAAGGAGATTTATTATGTACAAGTTATTAGCCATGTTCAGCGGCATGACTGTCGCCATCATGATTTTATCCAATGGGTTACTTGTTGAAAGTATTGGTGACACACCGGCCTTACTCTTCATACACATTACCGGACTTATAGGTGTCCTATTGCTATTTTACACCAGCAAAGGTTATTGGACCACTTTAAAAGGCATTCCATTCTTCTATCTCTTAGGTGGCGTTACAGGTGTTGTTTCTGTATATTTCACCAACTTAGCTTTTTTATCAATCGGAGCTACTGTCACCTTGATGCTTAGCCTCGTAGGCAGAATTGTCACTTCGACCATTATAGATCATTATGGCTTCATGGGTATGAAAAAATATCCCTTTGTTCCATTGAAGCTTTTAGGGCTAGCACTGATTAGTATAGGTGCTCTATTTTTAATTATGTTTTAATCGGAGGTATTTTATGATTTTTATTATTGCTTTGTTAACAGGTGTTTCTATTGTCATTGCCATGGTTCAAAATGCTAAACTGGCCGATTATATCGGTATTAAACAATGTTCGGTTATGAACTATGTCACAGGTCTTACGACTGTTACATTCGTATTTATAATTCTTGGCGAGTCTTTTGAATTTATTCCAAAATTGTCTACTACCCATGCCCTTGCTTACTTTGGCGGATTAATGGGTATTATTGTTGTAACCACTTCAACGGTCATCATCCGCAAGCTCTCCATTATTGCTGCTACCATGCTGATGTATGCCGGTCAACTTATGATGGGCATCGTAATTGATTATCTAAGAGGTATTGATTTGTCAATCGGTAAAATTTTCGGTTGTATATTGATCATAGCCGGCGTCTACTTCAACACTCTAGTAGACCAAAGGTTGGCCAAAATTCCTCGTGTTGATAATACATCTTTACCCTTAGACCTATGACAGTATAGAAGAAAAGTGGCTTCGTCTTAATACAAGAAAAGAAGCTTCGCTTCGTTATGAGCTCTGCTCATATTTCTGAACGGTTCGGCAGGAAAGACTTCCTTGAGTATAAAAAAACCAGCAATGTGCGCTGGCTTTTTTATGCTGTTTTCACTTTTTTTAGATACTCATAAGCCTCATTAATCTCAACAATTCTATGGCTAGCATATTGCTTATAATCTTCCGGCATGCCATCATGGGACATCTTGTCCGGATGGTGTTCTTTGGCCAGCTTTCTATATGCTTTTTTAATTTCCATTAGATCGGCTTTTTCTGATACGCCTAGAACTTTACTGTATTTGCTTAGTAAATCAACTGATTGTGTTCGACTTTGGTCAGCATAACCATTGTAACTGTAACGCTCATAGCTATAGCTTTGCTGCCTTGTGCTTTGAGTGAAATACCTTTTGATGCTCATATACTCATATTCTGTCAAACCAAGCTCTGCTAATATCTTAACTAATAATGCTTCATCTTGATCTGACATTTGTTGATCATGCATCACCAGCGAGACCAAAAGATAACTGATGGATAGAACCACATCCCGCCTATTATGGTAAGTTCTAATAACTCTTGCAAACTCAACATAGGCTTCGGGATGACTTTTACCATAATTGAAGGCTTTCTCATAGGCATTAAACTCAGAACCGGCTATTCTGAAGTTCATGGCAATATACTGTCTGATGATTTGGATTTCTTCTGTACTGACATGGCCATCTGATTTTGCAACGATAGCTGCTAGCCCCATAATAGAAGCCACTACCGGATTGAGACCAAAAAAAGCCGATTCATCTTTTAGATAGCTCTTAAATCTCGGTATTTTTCTAGGTATTAATAAGACTATGAAAATCATCCAGGGAAAGAAAAAAGTTGCAATTCCCCAAATCATACCATTTCTTCCCTTAGCCGTCATAATCATAATGACAATGATGGCTAATGTAAGATTAAATATTAGTGCAATTAATGAGAATCCCAAACTCAGGATACCACCAATTATTCCAGCTAAAGCTTCAAACATTCTGTTCACTCCAAACTTGTTAATGTCATAATTATAGTATGGCCACACTCTAATTGCCATAAAAATTCTATTAAAATGGACTTAGCACTCTTTTCAATAAAATTTTTCTTATATTTTTATACTTAATCATCTCTTTTACAGAGCCCTTTTCTTCTGTGCTAATGACTTTGATTTTGGCTTTTTCTTAACTGAATAGCCAAAGGTACCTAGCTTTTCTCCAAGACTATAATAAACACCATGAGAATATGCAAATAGCTTTGCAGCCTCCAGATGAAATTTGCCCTGTCGATCCATTAGCTTATCATCTACATAGACACTTATTATTTTTGCTATAAACATATCATGAGAGCCTAGTTTTTTAATCTCGACAACCTCACAAAGTATGTTTACCGGGCTTTCTTCTATAAGTGGCGCCATAATATCCTCAGTATGAACTAAATTCAATTTCATTTTCTTGATTTTGTTTTCATCTTTGCCTGAACGAACACCACAATAATCCGTAGCTTTAAGTAATGCCTCTGTTGTCAGATTAATCACGAAAGCCTTGTTCCTTTTTATGATTTCATAGGAATGACGCTCCGGTCTTATGGAAATATAGGTCATTGGCGGATTGGTGCAGATGGTGCCTGTCCATGCTACAGTAATAATATTGTGTTCCCCTTCATCTTTACCACAACTTACCATAACTGCCGGTAGGGGATAAATCATATTCCCCGGTTTCCATTTTATTTTTCCCACAATATTTACCTCCTCGTTTTTTTATGTTGTCTTGATTCAATCGGACTGTATCTTTCCTACAAAAAACTTCTTAAATATGAAGATTCATACCTAGTCATTAATAAAACATCACTATCCTACGAAATAATATAAGTATTCCTAGTTGACATTTGTTATCATTTAGTACATAATGTAAATAACAATCAATCGTGCACGATACACTGTAATCAGAAAATATTAATGAGGTGATATTATGAGTCAAAATGACAATAAAGAGTATGGGTCAACAAAAACAGAAGCCTGGGCTGATTCAAAAGAATTCGATCCAGAAACAAATGTCAACAAACCTAGCATTGATGCGGTAGAAGATGCCAAAGAATGGGTAGAGGACAATGAAAAATAATGCTTGAAAGCCACTGATAAACTATAAATCAGTGGCTTTTTTTGTTTTCACTAACATTACGCCTATTGTCCAAGCCCCAACATTGTCTCAAACGCCTCAAGATCTTCATCTTCCATATAGGTGGCGATGATATTCAGAGCGTAGCCCCGTGTAAGCGTCACATAATGAACTTGATAAATAACCATATAACCAAGGTCAATGGTCGCTTGGCTTTTTGTAAATGCTTTTTCCTGTATCGTTACCGTGTCCATCGTTTCATCAAATACAATGGTCTCTGCCAGATGTTCAATGCCTGCACGGGCTTTTTCCAGATATGCCTCACTGCTACCTATATCCTTCATCTCATCCAGACGCTCTGCAGTTAAATAAAGATTAGGATTCATGGCAACCACTTCGTCAAAAGGATATTTGAACACCCCTAGCAGATTAAGTATTTCAAGATCTGTCAAATCAAATGTCGCTTCTGATTCAGATGCGATACCTTCTCCTGTTTGCATCAGACGCGTCATCTCTTCTTCAGATAGAATAATCCACGACTTTGGCAATGCAAGTTCTAAGTCAAAAAAATTATTTTCATATTGGCTTTCTATGATGCCACCTTTCATGTAGGCTACTTTTTCTTCATCACTCATAGAATCCATATTATCTGTGTTCTCCGATTGATTCTTGCTCCAACCACAGCCAGATAGCACAAATATACAAATCAGTATAATCCATAATCGTTGTATCATCATAAAAATCCTTCCTTTTATGAAATAACAGAATCTCTTGCTTGTTCCATAGCCTTAATAATACGATCGCACCATGCATCAAATTCCGGATCTTCTTTTTGTAAAGCTTCATTTGCTAAGAAATGGTCTATGGTCATTTTGATGCCTTGATCAAATCGCGTAGTGGCTACAAATTCAGGTACCAAACGCTTTAATTTACTGTTATCAAAGACAACCGAGTGTGCCTTATCTCCTAAAAGACTACCGCCAAAATCATAGTTCGAACACGCTGCTAAGAACTCAGATGCCACATAAAAACCTTTCAGTTTAACACCTAGGGCATTTGCTATCGCCTGGTAGATTTGATTCCATGTTAGTGTCTCATCAGAAGTGATTTGAACAGCTTCACCAATCGCATGTATATTACCCATAAGTCCTACAAAGCCTTTTGCAAAATCAGATGTGTGGGTCATGGTCCACAAAGCTGTTCCGTCCCCATTAATGATGACCGATTTACCTTCCAGCATTCTTTTTACAACTTGCCAGCTACCTTGATGTCCTTTTACACTGATTGGTATGGACCCCATACCATAGGTGTGACTTGGTCTAATAATGGTAACCGGGAAACTTTCATATCTGTATAGATCCATCAAATATGCCTCACAAGCAATTTTGCTTCTGGAATACGCCCAGTTTGGATTAGACAGAGGCGTACCCTCATTAACTCTGTAATCGGATAGAGGTTTTTGATACACGGATGCAGAACTAATGAATATAAACTGCTTGGTCTTATTCTTAAAAAGTCGATAATCTCTTTCTAAATGAGACGGCTCAAAAGCTATAAAGTCTGCAACCACATCAAATGACATACCTTCTAATAAGGAAGAAAGCTTCTCTTCATCTTGAATGTCACAAGTGATATAGGTTACGCCTTCGTCACCAAGAGCCTCATTTCGATTACCTCTGTTTACGATATAAAGCTCTGCACCCTTTTTAATTAGGGCCTTTGAAATAGCTAAACTAATGGTGCCTGTTCCACCAATAAATAATACTTTCATGATATCTCCTTGTATAATGAACATATAGTAAAATTCAATGCTCATTTGTTTTATTTTTACTATAATGAACTTAGGCGCTGTGGCTTAGTTTTATCTCCTA
>PGZS01000125.1 GCA_002841435.1 Firmicutes bacterium HGW-Firmicutes-3
GGTATCGGAATATGTCCATATAACCAAAAAAGGCAGTTCTCATTTCGGTCTATGTCCTTTCCATAATGAAAAGTCTCCAAGTTTTTCTGTTAGTGAAGACAAGCAGATGTACTATTGTTTTGGATGCGGTGCAGGAGGCAATGTTTATACCTTTGTCATGGAGTATGAAAACTACAATTTTGTTGAAGCGATAAAAGCTTTGGCAGACAGAGCTCATATCCAGTTACCTGAAATGGAATATTCAGAAGCTCAAAAAAAAGAATTAAGTTTCAAGCAAAGACTACTAGACGCGAACAAGGAAGCTGCTAGATATTATTATTATCAAATGATGAACGATCCTAAGAAAAAAGCGATTGTGTACCTAGAAAAAAGAGGTATTGATGAGACCAATCGGAAAAAATTCGGTTTAGGTTATGCTAATTTTTTTAGAGATGACACCTATAAATATCTGAGAAGTAAAGGTTTTACAGATCAAGAGCTTTATGAAGCCGGTTTAACAGCTAAAGATAAGACGAAGCAGGAATCTTATTATGATCGTTTTTTTGATCGTCTTATGTTCCCAATTTTTGATATACACAACAGAGTTATTGGTTTTGGTGGCCGCGTTTTAGGTGATAGTAACCCTAAGTATTTAAACACGGGAGAAACCAAGCTCTTTGATAAAAGTCGCAATCTGTATGGCATGAATATTGCCAGAATGGCTCGAAATAAAAAACTGATTATCGTAGAAGGTTATATGGACGTAATTGCACTGCATCAAGCAGGATTCATCACTGCAGTTGCATCCCTCGGCACAGCTTTTACAACAGGGCATGCCAGTTTAATCAGACGTTATGCAGATGAAGCGGTAATAGCATATGATACAGACGACGCCGGTATAAACGCAACATTAAGAGCGATTCCCATCCTGAAAAAGGCGGGTATTAGTGTTCGAGTCTTAAGCGTTGAAGGTGCCAAAGACCCGGATGAGTATATTGAGTTATTTGGCGCTAAGGGTTTTTCGGATTTGATTGAACGGGCTGAACCCAGTTTTATGTTTGAAATAAGACAACTTGAAAAATCTCATAACCTTAAGGACCCTGAAGGTCGGACCAATTTTGATTATGCATTGGCTAATAAAATATTAACCCTAGAAAATGAAATCGAACGGGAAAACTATCTGGATGCTGTGGTAGAAAAGTATAATATTAAGCGCAGTGCTATGGAAAGTCTCCTTGGGAAAATAGGAAAAAACATCGGTATAGCCAATCAGCCAAAGGACCAAAGCGATGGGGTGACCAGTAGGGATTCGAAAGATGTTATCATGAGGGCTCAAAAAAACATGTTAACCTTGATTACAAGTCATGAGAAGGTCTACAATGCTATTTTAGATCTCATGAAACCGGAAGAGTTTTCCGATAACACATATAGACAAATGGCAACGATGGTTATGGAAGCCTATGAAAAGAATGAACCAATTGAACCGGCAAGTTTGATTCAACAGTTTGATACCATAGAAGAACAGAATAAGATTGCTAATGTATTTAATAACAACATGCCCATTGAACATGCCGGACAATTTGAAAAAATGATAAAAGAGAACATTCAAATTATCAAGCGGCAACATATAGAGCAACTATCCAAACAAGTGAATGACCCGAAGCAGTTACAAGAGATGATTAACATGAAAAGACAGCTAGATAGTTTGACGATATCACTTGATTGAACCAACCATAATCTATAGGATTAAGGAAAGGATTGAAAAAATGGCTAAAAATAAACCTGAAGTAGAATCGTCCGAAGAGGATATTGCATTGTTTCAAGAGAAACTTGCAGAATTATTGAATATTGCAAGAGAAAAAAAGGACGTTCTTGAGTATGCGGAGATTGAAAGACATTTTAAATCTCTTGAGCTAACACCGGATCAAATTGAGCTTATTTATGAGTTCCTTGACAAAAACGATGTTGATGTTTTGGGTATGGTATCAGATGATGATGATGTTATCGAAGAGGAAGAGGAAGAGGAAGAAATCGAACTGGACCTATCCTTACCCGATGGAATCAATATTGATGATCCTGTACGTATGTATTTAAAAGAGATTGGAAAAGTAAGCCTTCTGACGGCCCAAGAAGAGATTGATCTTGCAAAGAGGATGGAAGCTGGAGATCTTCAAGCAAAACAACGACTAGCTGAAGCTAACTTAAGATTGGTAGTTAGTATTGCAAAGCGTTATGTAGGGCGTGGTATGCTGTTTCTTGATTTGATACAAGAAGGAAATCTTGGTCTTATAAAAGCAGTAGAAAAATTCGACTATAGAAAAGGTTATAAATTCAGTACCTATGCGACCTGGTGGATACGACAAGCCATAACAAGAGCTATTGCTGATCAGGCTAGAACGATACGTATACCTGTGCATATGGTTGAAACCATAAACAAACTGATTCGTGTCAGTCGACAACTATTACAGGAGTTGGGAAGAGATCCTTTACCTGAAGAAATTGGCGAAGAGCTGAACATGCCGGTTGAAAAGGTTCGGGAAATACTCAAGATATCACAAGAGCCAGTCTCTTTAGAGACACCAATCGGTGAGGAAGAAGACAGTCATTTAGGTGACTTTATTCAAGATGATAATGTACCTGTTCCTGCAGAAGCAGCAGCTTTCACCTTACTTAAGGAGCAACTTGTTGAGGTTCTGGATACTTTAACAGATCGTGAACAAAAAGTCTTAAGATTAAGATTTGGTTTGGATGATGGACGTGCAAGAACACTTGAAGAAGTAGGAAAAGAGTTTAATGTGACAAGGGAACGTATCAGACAAATTGAAGCTAAAGCTTTAAGGAAGTTGCGACACCCAAGCCGCAGTCGTAAGCTAAAAGATTACTTGGAATAAAAAGAATGGTCTAAGGTCTTGGTTTTGGGGTTAATCTCCAAGACCAAGATTTTTCATTCTCTAGGAAAGTTTATGTCATGTTAATGCGTTGAAGCATCACATTAACGATCAAAGAAGCCTTTCCTGCCGGAACAATTTGCTTTGCAAAGCGAGGCGTAGCCTCTTTGTTCTTACAGAACATATACCAAAAATAAGGAGGATTGCTATGTTATCAAATCGTTTACAAGCAATTGCTAAGCTTGTTCCTTATAACTCAATTGTTGCAGATATAGGAACCGACCATGGCTACTTGCCTATCGCACTGGTTAAAACCCAACAAGTGACTAAGGCTTATGCTATGGATATTAATGAAGGACCCTTGTTAAAGGCCCGAGAAAATATAAGATCCTATGGATTGGATAAGCAGGTAATTCCACTTAAATCACCGGGTATTGAATATTTACCTGAGGACGTGAATGTTGTTGTTATAGCAGGTATGGGCGGTATTCTTATAAGCAACATACTTGAGACTTCCAAACTAAAGCTTGCTACTATAGAAGCATTAATCTTGTCACCCCACTTGGATGTTCCCTACGTTAGAAGAACGGTTCATGCGCTTGGTTTCAAGATTGCTGAAGAAAAAATGGTTATGGACCAAAAGAAATATTATTCAATTCTAAAGTGTGAACAGGGTAATGAGAACTATTGTGAATTAGAATATGAATATGGGAAAAAGTTAATGGAGGATGGTACCCCTATCTTCTTAGCATATCTAGACTCGGAAAAAAGTAAACTTGAAAAAGTTATAAATCGTCTTAATACCATAGATGCAAAAAGTACAGTTGGAAGAAGCAAAGTTCTAAAAGATAAATATGATACAATTGTAGAAATAAGGAGGCATCATGAAACTAAGTGAGATTATTAGTATAATAGAAAGTATAATACCAATAGAGGCCATAGAGCCGGGGGATCCCAGTGGTCTTCAGATTGGTAAATTTCAGAAAGATATTAAACATATTAGAGTTGCCTTAGAAGCATCAATCGATGTAATTGAAGGGGCTATAAAAGATAAGGTAGATATGCTTTTTGTACATCATCCTTTAATCTATACGCCAATACAGAGCATATGCGACGATACGGTTTACGGACATAAAATATATGATTTGATTCGACATGATATTGCACTGTATGTGGCACATTCTAATTTGGATCGCGCTTCTAATGGATTGAATCGATTTTTTGGTAATAAAATTGGATTAGAAGATATAACAGAAATGAATATGGATACTCATGGCTATACTTTGTCAGGTAGCTTAAAGAAACCAATGGGTTTAAAAAGCTATGCAGCTTTCTTGGGTGGGCAGTTAGCAACACCTAGTCTTAAATATGTAGGTGACGATCAAAAAATAATAAAAAAGGTAGCATTTGTAACAGGTAGTGGTATGTCTCTATTAAAAGAAAAAATGTTTGAAGAAGTTGATGTATTTTTAACTGGTGACTTAAAGTATCATGATGCTATGTGGGTTTATGAATCTGGTTACAGTGTTATTGATGTCACCCACTATGGTAGTGAAATTATGGTCACAGAACTTATGCTTGAGCTTTTGGTACAACATCTGGATAAAAGCGTCATGGTGAGTAAAGACAACTGTTTGAACAACCCAATAAAAATCAGCGAGGTGTAGGTATGAAAGATATGATTAAGATTAATGTGATGAATGAGGAAGTAGAAGTAAAGATAGGGACCACATTATTAGAGTTGGCATCCATTTATCAATACCAATTTCAAACACCTATCGTACTGGCTATTGTCGATACGAAGCTTAGTGAACTGAACCAGAAAATTAAAGAACCATGTAATGTTGTATTTCTTGATATATTGAATAAAGATGGTTTCAGAACATACCAACGCAGTCTATCTTTTGTTATGATCAAGGCGGCCCATGATGTAATAGGTCATGAAGAACATATCAAAGTGATTGTTCAGTATTCAATTAACTACGGATTTTTTTGTGAAATTGAACCAAAAAGGCTTTTAAAACCCAATACTTTGGCTAAAATAAAAGAAAGAATGATTGAGCTCATTAATCTTGGCTTGCCTTTTGTTAAGGAAACGGTAAAAACCGATGACGCCATTAAAATATTTGAAAATCAGTTTATGGAAGATAAAGTAAAACTGTTTAAATATCGACGCGTATCCAATGTTAATCTATACCGTTTTGATGGTTTTTATGATTATTTTTATGGCTATATGGTACCGGATACAAGTTATTTAAAGGTATTTGAACTACACCCTTATGAAGACGGTATGATTTTGCAATTCATTGACTTCAAAGATCCAAGTAAGGCGGCACATTTTGAACCGGATCAAATGTTGTTTGAGACTTTAAAAAATGCCACGGATTGGGGACATTTGATGGAAGTAGATACAGTGGGTGATCTTAATGATGTCATTTCACAGGGAAAAATGAATGAACTTATTATGGTACAAGAGGCATTAATGGAGAAAAAGATCGGAAGAATTGCAGACCGCATAATGAAAGATATAAAGCATAAGAAATTTGTTTTTATAGCCGGTCCTTCATCTTCAGGAAAAACCACTTTTGCCCATCGGTTATCAATACAACTTAGATCGTTGGGTTTAAGACCTATGCCCATTTCTTTAGATAACTATTTTGTCAATAGGGAAGATACACCACTTGATGAAAAGGGTATCTATAACTTTGAATGCCTCGAAGCTCTGGATATAGCTCAATTTAATCTGGATATGCATCAACTCTTAGAGGGTAAAACAGTATCCATGCCATCATTTGACTTTATTTCAGGTCTAAGACAGTATAAAGGTGATACCCTTATGTTGGAAGACAATACAATTCTGGTTATCGAAGGTATTCATGGCTTGAATCCAAAGTTATCTTCAGCTATTCCGGAGGAGAATAAGTATAAGATCTATATCAGTGCACTGACCCAGCTAAACATTGACAACCACAACCGAGTCCCGACAACAGATGCAAGGCTACTAAGACGCATGGTTAGAGATAATCAATTTAGAGGTGCCTCCGCTACAAAAACACTTGGTATGTGGCCATCTGTAAGAAACGGTGAAGAACAGTATATTTTCCCATTTCAAGAGGAAGCGGATGCGATGTTTAATTCTTCTCTTATTTATGAGCTTTCTGTGTTGAAACAATATGCAGAACCATTGTTATTTAATGTGCCAAGAGCCAGCAATGAATATTTAGAAGCTAAAAGACTGATTAAGTTTCTGGATTATTTCTTAGGGGTATCTAGTGAAAGTATACCGAATAACTCTATCATTAGGGAGTTTATTGGTGGATCCAATTTCAGGTAAAGTATGATGAAAATACTCTATGAGGATGAACATATAATTGTCATTATAAAGCCAAAGGGGATGCCAAGCCAACCGGATTTATCCGGAGATCAGAATATATATGATAAAGTACTGGAACATGTGGGTTATGAGAATAAAGATATCAATCTTGGACTGATTCAAAGATTAGATCGACCGGTTGGCGGTATCATGGTGTTGACCAAATCATCAGTAGCTCATAAAGCCTTAACACAGAAGTCATGCCTGACTAAAAAATACCTAGCAGTCGTTGAAGGTGCAGCAGAGAAAGAGGCAAGATTAGTCGATTATCTTCAAAAGGTTAGAGGCAACAGGACGATTGTTACTTCTAAACAGGTATCACAAGCTAAGAAAGCGACATTAACGTATCGACGTCTGAATATCGTGGTGATTGAAGGACAAACCTACAGTCTATTGGAGGTTGAACTGGAAACAGGTAGACATCATCAGATTAGAGCTCAAATGGCGCATCACAAACTACCACTTGTTGGTGATACAAAATACAATAGTATTAAACCTGGTATATGGGTAGATATCGGACTTCAGGCCTATAAACTTGAAATCGACCATCCGATTACAGGTAGCCGATTGTCATTTGAACATATCAGTAAGGATCATCCTTTTGACATTTTCTTTGAAAGTAAAGAGGATTATGAAACTTTATAAAAAGTTATGTTAATGTCTGAAAATGCCGGATTATTTGATTTTGCTGGCCTATGATGTTATAATGAGTAAAAGAAAGATACTTCCTGGGGTGTTCGGAGAAACCTGTATTTTGAACCTACATAGTAACATTGGGAATCCTATATTTT
>PGZS01000126.1:0-829 GCA_002841435.1 Firmicutes bacterium HGW-Firmicutes-3
GTTCACCTTAGCGGCTTTTGCCAGTGCGATTTATTTGATATTTGGTAAGTATGGGAAGGTTATATTGGGGGCACCTGGGGAGAAACCCGATTTTTCAACTTTCTCTTGGATCGGTATGATTTTTACCGCATCGACAGGGTCTTCACTGCTGTATTGGGGAACCATTGAATGGATTTATTACTGGCAGTCACCACCTTTTGGTGCAGAAGTAGGATCATGGCAGGCAGCTGAATGGGCATCCACTTATGGTCTATTCCACTGGGGAGCAACAGCTTGGGCCATGTATGCGGTTGTATCGGTCGCCATTGCTTATGTGTATCACGTAAGAAAAAAACCGATACTAAGATTATCAGAAGCCTGTAGAGGTTTAATGGGTGACAGAGTAGATGGTTGGATGGGTAAGCTTATTGACATATTCTTTGTATTTGGTCTTATAGGTGGTGTTACAACTTCCATGGGACTTGGAACACCTATGCTTACAGCAGGCATTAGTAAACTAACAGGTATTGCACACACACAAGAACTTGAGATTATAGTTATTACTGTATGGACATTATCCATTGGTGTTACAGTATTCCTTGGTCTTGAAAAAGGTATTAGAAGGCTATCTGACCTTAACATTTATTTGGCTTTTGGTGTGTTGGCATTTTTACTCGTACTAGGCGGACACACTGTATTTATTCTAAATCAATCAACGACAGCGATGGGACTTATGTTCTCAGAACTGATCAATATGAGTTTTTGGACAGATGCCGTAGGTCAATCCAAGCATCCACAATGGTGGACGATTTTCTACTGGGCTTGGTGGGTAGTTTATGCACCGGCTATG
>PGZS01000126.1:843-7732 GCA_002841435.1 Firmicutes bacterium HGW-Firmicutes-3
TATTGCTAAGATATCAAAAGGTAGAAGTATTAAGCAAGTTGTTTTAGGATCTGTTTTTTGGGGATCTCTAGGTTGTTGGGTATTCTTCTCAATCCTAGGTAACTATTCTATGGGTCTTCAGTTAAGTTTTAATAATCCGGAATTGTTTCCAGGCAGAGGTTTAGATGTCATATCCATATTTGAAAATCTAGGTCCTGCATGGGCAGTTGTAGAAACCATAGCAGCAGCACCTCTTGGAAATATACTTCTGTTTGCATTTATTCTACTAGCCTTTATTTCTATGGTAACCGGACAGACGACGATTGCTTTTACTTTGGCATCGGTTACGACAAAAGAGCTAAAAGAAGACGATGAACCTGCCAGATGGAATTCCTTCTTATGGGCATTGATATTAGGCTCCATATCTATCTCCCTCCTATTATTCAATGCATTAAAGCCATTGCAGACCACCTCAATTGTGGCCGCTTTCCCCTTAATGTTCGTGTTGATCATTGTAGCGGTCTCATTCTTTAAAATGATAGAGAAAGATAAGGTGGTTGAAAAAAGGGAAGGAAGTAAGGAGTAGTATTTTCACAGTTTGGAGAAAGCCATGGATGACTCCATGGCTTTCATTAATGATGGGATGTGCTAATGTTTAAACAAATTGAGGAGAAAACTAGAAATAAAATTATTTTCGTCTTATCTATTTTAATTATTACAGTTATATCTTTATGGGGTATATGTGCACCAACTTCTTTGGGAGAAAAGGCTTCATCCGCATTTGAATTCTTAGTAACAAGATTTGGTTGGTTTTATCTGCTGTCGGTATCTGTTTTTCTATTCTTCTGTATATATTTGATTTTTAGCCCATATCGAAATCTAAAGCTTGGAAAAGATGACTCAAAACCACAATTTTCCAATTTCTCATGGTTTGCCATGCTCTTTAGTGCAGGTATGGCTATAGGTCTCATATTTTGGGGTGTAGCAGAACCACTCAGTCATTTTACCAATCCACCTTATGGATTAGCCGAGCCTGGTAGTCAAAAGGCTGTAGAATTGTCACTTCGATTCTCATTTTTTCATTGGGGTTTACACGCTTGGGCCAATTATGCATTGTTTGGTCTTGCTATTGCTTATTTTCAACTTAGAAAAGGTTATCCGGGCCTCGTTAGTAGTATTTTTATACCAATCATTGGTGAGCGGCATGCTAAAGGGATTATCGGCATGTTAATAGATTTGCTTGCAATCTTTGCTACAGTTACAGGCATTGCCACAGACTTGGGACTGGGAACACTTCAGATCAACAGCGGTTTAAACATGCTCTATAATATACCTGAAAATGTAACAGTTCAGGTTATTATCATACTTATTGCGACAATTTGTTTTATTACCTCAGCTGTAAAAGGCTTAGATAAAGGTATTAAGAAGCTGTCAGTTCTTAATCTGGTACTTTCTATATTCTTAATTGTTTTAGCGGTTGTTATAGGACCCAAATTAGAAATGGCGAAAGGTCTGATGAAAGGCATCCAAGATTATGGTTTGCATTTTATCGGTGACGGCTTACCATGGTTTGCATTGAAGCAGCATAGTGACTGGTTGGGTAATTGGACAATTTTCTATTGGGCATGGTGGATTGCTTGGACACCTTTTGTGGGCACTTTTATAGCGCGCATATCATGGGGAAGGACCATAAAGGAATTCATTATTGGTGTTTTATTCATTCCGACTTTAGGCTCCATGGTCTGGTTCTGTGTCTTTGGAATACTTGGTACCCATCAAGGCATTGAAGTTGCAAAAACAGCTTTATCATCGATTCCGACAGCTTATTTTACTATAATGGATTGGTACCCTTTAAGTGGCTTAATTTCTTTTGTAACGGTGCTGTTATTATTTATCTTCTTTGTAACTTCAGCAGACTCATCCACCTTTGTTCTTGGTATTTATACATCAGGCGGTAATCCGAATCCCACAGCAAAAAAGAAGGTGGCATGGGGTATTACCCAATCTTTCTTAGCTATGGCACTACTTCTTGCAGGTGGCTTGGAGGTTATTCAAACGGCTAACATTGTAGCAGCATTTCCTTTTGCAATCATTATGTTACTTTCTATTGTGGCTTTGATGAAGTCTTTGAGAGAAGAAGTGATAACGCGAAAGAGTGAATCTGTTAATCAAAAAAGCGAGTTCTTATTATTAGACAAAAAAACAGAATAGTCGATTGTTGTCTTTGTGCAAAAGGTATATAGTAATGATAATGTATTGGTACTTCGATAGAAAAAACTGAAGATTAGTTAGACTTTGTTAGATGGAGAAAGAATCTTTTCTTTTATTTTGCGTTCATTTGGATACAATTGGAAAGGTAGGGGTGTTTAATGATGATTAATAAGAGTCAACAAAGTACGATAATAAATGGAAGTAATAAAAGTCATATATGGAATATTCCGGCCTTTTTGGTCATTAGTTTATTAACAGTGATTACAGGAGTTTTACTTCTGATGGACTTACCGAGGTTTCAATTATTGGATTATGTTGTTGACTTGAATGCATTGGTTAAAAGTATGTTTACCATATTTTTGGCCTGTGTCATTGGTTCAACTATTGGATGGGAGCGGGAGAGTCGTAATAGACCGGCAGGTCTTAGAACTTACGCACTGGTATGTATGGGATCAGCACTGGTTATGATTACTTCATTTAGCATTTTCGAAGAATATCATACAGTGGTGAATTCTGATCCGGCTAGGTTAGGTGCTCAAGTTATTAGTGGTATTGGTTTTCTAGGTGCGGGTACCATCATTCGTGACAAATTTTCAGTTAAGGGACTAACAACAGCAGCTTCATTATGGGTTGTGGCTTGTATTGGATTGGCCATTGGATCCGGAATGTACTTAACAAGCATGATTATCAGTATTGTCGTCTATTATATATTACATAATCTAAGATGTATGGAAGATATTAAAGCTGAAAAAATGAACTATGAGATTCTTATTCGTTTAAAAGAAGAAAATGGGCAAATAAAAGCCATTCACAAAATTATGGATAAGTACGAGATTGTTGTTAGGGATATCAACATTGTTTACGGTCAGACCAGTTTTTTGGAAGAGGACAATGAAGATATTAATATTGTGATCCATGCCATGATATTGGATCATTTTATTGATAAAATGATTGTTGAACTGAGTGGCCTAAGTGGTATTGTATCGTTTTCATGTGGTGAGGAGTAAAGGGTCCCATAAAAACCCTTATGCAATCTGTATGAATCAGAAAGAATAGTATAGATTTGATTAGCCAGAGACTTGAATGAGTCTCTTTTTTTTATTCTCTACAACCTCTACGATAGCAAAGCGTCAAGGAACATCAAAAGCCTTAAGAGAAGTATTCATCAATAACTGTTGGCACGAATCTTGCTTATTTGTATATGTATAAGCATATAATTGTTGTAGAACTATCGAAAGGAGTTTTTGAATGAATTTAAGTATGCAGATGGATATGCATCAATCCCAAAGATTAATCTTAACACCACAGCTAGAGTTGTCGTTATCGATATTAAAAATGGGCAGCGATGAATTGGATTATCTTGTGGAGGAGGAATTGCTTAGTAATCCTTTGCTTGAAGTGTCAGAAAGCTATTATGATCAGAATGAAAAACATTACACTTCTCAAAATAAATCAGACTATATTAATTCAATTCCAGATACATACATATCAGAGGAAAATCTGACCCATTTTTTGTTGACTCAATTAAATGTCTATAAAGGGATCATAGATGATGAAGTTAGGAGCGTTATAAGATTTTTGATATATAGCTTAGACTATAGAGGTTATTTGCCCTATAAAACAGAACAATTAATAGAACTCCTTCAAAAATCTCCAGATGTTATTGAATCTGCTGTTCGTGTGTTAAGGCAATTTGAACCACAAGGCATAGGGGCTGGAAATATTGAGGAATGTCTATTGGTACAAACGAATGATGAGAATGTTGAGATGTTAATTAAGAACCACCTTGAAGATATTGCCCATAATAACATAACAAAAATTGAACAAGCTACCGGACTAGATGTGAGTAGGATTATTCAGTGTATACAAGATATTAAAGGGATGAATCCAATTCCTAGTGGTGGGTATGGGGAAAAGGTTAGTCAAGAGTTCATCTATCCTGATTTTGTTGTTAAGCATAAAGAGGCTGGCTTGGAGATTGAGTATATAAAGAAAAAATCCTCTTACTTGACCATTAATATGAATTGTATAGAATGGTTAAATCAAAAGCAAATCGTTAAATATGAAGAAGATTATAAAAAATCCAAATTAAACGAGGCACAGTATCTAATAAAATCTATTCGACAAAGAGAATCAACACTTGAAAAAATAGTATTAACGATTCTAGAAAGACAGAAAAAATTTTTTGAAAAAGGCAAACTATACTTATCTGTTTTAAGTATGAAAGAGGTTGCCAATTTAATTGAAATGCATGAATCGACAGTGAGTCGAGCTATAAGTGGTAAATACCTAGAATGCAAATGGGGAAGTTTTGAGCTTAAATACTTCTTTTCTAACAAGTTGAAACAAACAGTTGACGATAGGAATCCAATCATAATGTTGCAAAAAGCTATAGATGCGGAAGATAAGAAAAAACCTTTAAGTGATGCGAATATTAGTAGCCTATTGAAAACAAAAGGTATTAATATATCTAGACGAACAGTTAGTAAATACCGAGAACAGTTAAGAATACCATCTAGTAAAGCAAGAATGACTTGGTAACGATAACAACTAAAAAGTGAAGAAAACCTTGGTATTTATGCTCAAGTCCTACTGATTATTACCAAGAGCGTCTTTAAGCTTACCATTAAAACATGATTTTCATATAGAAAACATTGGCACTGTACTTGCTATATATATAAGTGTAATGACTAATATATTGATGGAGGATGAATATGAAGCAATTGGGTACGTTTATTGGTAGTATGATTTCAGGTGTTCTTGTTTTTGCAGTATGGGGTCAATTAGCCTCTGGTTATGGTTTACTTGGTGGTTGGTTTGCTGCACTTGTAGTAATCGGTTTAGCTTGGTCACTATGTCACTATGTAGGCGTCATTGACAATAAGGATGGAGCGGCTTGGGTAGATCTTGGTCTTCCGGTAGGTGTTGCAGGAACAGCGCTTGGTGTTTTTAACGGAGTACCTCTTAGTCATGCATTACCTACTCTAGGAATTCTTGCAGTAGGTGCAATTTTTGGTGGATTTGCAGCAGCGATGGTTACAGATTCAAAAGCAACAGAACAAGAAGACTAGGAGGTCTTAATTATGACAGGTTATGGTATGATAACAACATTTGCATCAGGTTTTATTTTCCCTTTCATCATAGCAATGGTTTGGGGTAAGTACGTAGAAGCACATAAAATATTCGGTGGCATTGTTGTGGCAGGTATGGTTGTAGGAACTATGTGGATGGTTAATCATGGCGTTGGTTTTATCGTCCAAGGAGACAATGCGCCATGGGTCGATCAAGCTTGGGCTGCAGGTATCGGACTATTAGCATTTGGTTTCTTTAAGAAAGCCAGCTTCAAGAAAACTTTGCCAACAATGATATTTGCTGTTCTTGGCGGAATTGCTGCAGGTTTTATTGTTTCAGCGCTTGGTAAGTAGACTAAGATAATATTATGATATAAATCAAAGGGATAGGAAAAGACATAAACTTCATTTGAAAAGTAATAATAATAAGCTGCCCGTGGTAAAAACCATGGGCAGCTTTCATAGGAGGTCAATGATGATCATAAGTATATTAAGAAAAAGAGCATTACTATTTGGTTTTAGTTTATCCGGTAAAGAAGAGGACAGTCAAGTAGATGAAAAAGAGAATAAAACGCTCATTAACTTACATGATTATATAATAGACTTAGAGCAGAATACTCAGGAATTAGAAGAAAAAAGCAGTACAACAATTCAGATGACAAAGACTATGGGTCAATCACTAGAAGATTATCAAAATGAATTAGAGGCGCAAGAAAGTGTCTGTAATGATAATGTATATAATCTTCAACAACTTAATGAGTCTATCGCTGTAAGTAGTGAGTTAGTCGTACAGATTATGAATTTTTCAGAAGAAATCATGAATAAGCAAGAGCTCAATGTTTCATCAACAGAAGATTTAGTGGATGAATTTGAAGAAACAAAGAAAAACATAAATCATTTAGATGAAAACATTGAAAATCTTAGTATTAAATCCGGTCAAATCACGGATATTGTTAAATCAATTGATAAGATTGCTAAGCAAACCAATCTTTTAGCTATTAACGCATCGATTGAAGCGGCAAGAGTAGGCGATGCCGGACGAGGCTTTTCTGTTGTTGCCACAGAGATTAGAGAGCTTGCTACTCATACATCGGATTTGACAAGGTCAATTAATCATATCATAATGGTCATTTCTGACTTAGTTACAGCATCAAAAATCGACATGAAAGCATCAAAAGATTCTATATCTACTGCCTATAATAAATTGATGGTTGTTAATGAGAATGTAAATGAAATGTCCGTCTTGACCAATATATCTAAAGATAAAATATCAATTGTACAGCAATCCTTTGAGGAGATCAATAATGCTAAAGAAGAGGCCCTTAATGCATTCTATACCATATTAGCAATGGTAGAGGTTAGTGGTGTACAGGCCTCAGATAATATAACGGCTTTGAAAGAACAATATGTATTAATTGATGAGATTAAAGAAATCTCAGAAAAGATGAGTGGTAATATAATCCAATTAAAAGAGGAAGTATATGAAAAATTGTGAGAAATCAGAAGGAAAATAAAAGAAATGAAACCACAAAAAAGCTGTAAACCCTTATAGAATCAAGGTTTTACAGCTTTTTTCTTTAGCGCACGCAGTAGGACTTGAACCCACAACATTCTGATCCGAAGTCAGA
>PGZS01000127.1 GCA_002841435.1 Firmicutes bacterium HGW-Firmicutes-3
CATGAGCTAAATTAGGCATTACCAATCTGATCATTAAATTCTACTCCTAACTAAATTATAACTTGTTACCAATACCCAGGATTATATGTCAGCTAACGTCCTACGTTCATGACGTACCGGCCACTCTAGAGATGTCTGCTCATGGCACCCTTGTGGTGACTAATGCAGGCATCGTCCCGACGGGCTTAGTGGGCTGTGTGTGGTCGACATTCTTACCCCAAAGCCGTGCCCTCTGTCGACCCTTGCGTTAACGTATTGTTAGCAGACGTTCTTTGACTACTCTTCAGGCAATTCACTTTCGGAATAATCTACATCAATTGAATTCACACTCAAAAGATTTCTGCTATTAACTTGGACCTTATCGTATGTTTCTATCATTTTCCTTCTTACATACGGATTATCAATCGATTTCATGGAATCAACTCTTTGATTGTGAATCTGATTCATCAACTGGCGAATTTGGAGTTCTTTCATCATTAAATCCATGTTCTTTATTTGACTATCTTTCTCCAAATTTTCCACTTCTAATACTAATTTACGCTTTTCAAGCTCATGTAACTCTTTCTTTCTTTTTTCATCGTTGAGAGTACTATACAATCCTAACCCACCATCAATAAGGGCTTTTAACGGGCTCTTGTGTGATATCTCTTGAACATCTAAAAAAGAATTGTTTCTTTCATTAACATTAATATGCTCCCTCGAGAGGACTTCTATTGCATTATCCTCTTCATAATATACACATATTACAGGTCTAGGAACTCTGATAAGATATCTAAAAAAAGACTCAAAATGCCTGTTTAGAATTTCATCATAATCATTTGGAATATTTTTTGTATGATCATCAGCTAGAATCTCAATTATCTGGTTCTTTGAAATCATATCTCTTTCATATAATTCCCATTCTTTAGTAAAAGAATTATTAAGCCTAACTAATCTCTGCTTACTACTATTGTCATTTCTATTAATTGAAGATGTAACAGAATTAAATAGCTTTTGCATGGTGTCACCTAAAGCATTGTTTCTAGATTCTTCAAATAGATAACTCAAATAATCCTTCTTTAGTCTTTTTACTCGAGCATCAAATAGTAACTCATTAATCAAACGGAAGTACTTAAACAATAGATATATTGACTTAATGTTATTGTTAGGAAACAGACTAATCGGTTTTCCAATATAGTATAAGTATTTAAGGTCTTTCTCAATATCAAGATGACTTAGTTTGTCATATGACTTATTCAACTTAAAAGATTCATCTAAAATAAAAATATTAGAGGGATCAATTCCATTAGTAATCGCGTTGTTTATCGAATCTAATAATTCGATTCGATAATAGTAACTATTGAAATTCGCAATAAAGTTTGAGATTTCCCATGCACTCATTACTTCTTCTGTATCACGTCTCAAGCAAATTCGAACTTTGATGTCATCATTCTTCATACTAATTACTTCTGTCATAATATTCTCCTTCATCACGTTTATTATTTCGGAACCGAAAAGAATGTCTGCTAACGTTTCCGTATTTGCGACGTCCCTGAGCTGGACCCTAAGATAGACCCCTTTAGTGGAGCTTTGCTCCCAGCGAAGAGATGTGTTGCACAACGCCCTAGGCTTATACCCCGTGCACCTTTACGCAAATATATTGTTAAGCGAAGTATATAATGGAAACTACAAAGCTCTCCTAATAATCTTCTTATCCAAAAGATATTGAACCAAATCATAGAACTCCACTACATCGAATTTATTATCATCAAATATAACTGACAAAATTTCTTCTTTATTTGTTCTTTCAGCACTAAGGTCTTCATACTCAAAAATTGCGAATCTAGCGGATTTATATGGATACACACCAGGTCTATCATCAGATACTTCATGTAAATCATTATCTAAATAAATGAGTGAAGAAATATCTTCGACTTCTATAATATAGCGATACTCAGAAGAATGTGAGAACCATAAATAACAATATTTTTTATTGTCAATACAACTAATCAATTCATTAAATATGACTATTGAGTTTTCAAAATTATAAGTAGATATTTTGAAATATATCTTGTCATTTGATTTGTCTATCTCGCTTTTGTTCGACTTGTTAGTATTATACTTATAGACAACTTTGATGCCTGCTACTAGTAGTGTATTCGTTCCACTTGTCTCACTTTTCGAATATTTCAAATTCAACAAATCCAATTTGTCAACTAGTTTTGTATAGATACTATTTAAATCAATTGTAATTGTCTCATCACAACTCATTCTAATTTGTGGATATACTTGAAATCTCACCTTTGAGAAAATATCACTTAATATAAAATCATAACTCATTAGAGAACTATCAGATACAATTCCTATATAATCTTCATCTGTAAATTTCTCCTCAAATGCAAAATCGAACTTTTTATTGATGATAGATATGAAATTGTTAAGTGAGTCTGATGAAACAAGGTTGAATCCTTGTAGTAAACTCAAAGGTGCTTTAAGAAGTCCTATATCCACTCCCAAAGCAACTGGGATTACCTCTATGTCCTTTGAATATGCGTATCCAGCTTCAAAATAAATCCAATTCGAATTAACAGAAGTTGGTGTCACGAAGACAAACATAATACTAGCATTATTAAGACCTTCTTCAATTTTATGTACCCAATTTCGACCAAACGGAATACTCTCCCCATCCGAAGACATAAAAATGTCCAAAGTGCCGCCTGTATACTTGGCTAGCAGATTCTTCAATTCTACTAATTGCTCTCTGTCACTCGAAGAATGACTGAAAAAAACGCTCGGTTTACTCATATAAAATCCTCCCCTGTAAAAAACTAATTATATAGTCGGGTAAGTCAGAGGGATTACTCCCTCTTTCTCCCCTAAGAACCGTACGTGAGACTTTCACCTCATACGGCTCAGGCTATCTGTAACCAACCTTGTCATAGGTCAGCAAGCAACGCGTCGTTTACTATAGTATTCATCATATTCCCTTAAATAAGGATTAGCCACAAATCTAATCAGTTGATGTCTCTTGATTTTGGTATCACTTGCGAAAAGTAGTTTCACTGATTCGGTTCTGAATATCCAGTCCCTTGAACCTTCTCTGACAAAGTATCTGTTCTTCCTCCATAGATTGTTCTTGTTGGCATGTCTGCGCTTCACCCAGTGCCATAAGCATCTGAATACATACATATCTATGGTCTGGAAGGATTCCTTTGCACAAGATGACCTGTGGTAGTTACACCAGCCCCTGATTATGGCATTAAGCCGTTTAATCAGTACTTCCTGCTTCTGCATCAGGTCCTTTCTCACGGTTTCCCTAATATTTTCACAAACTCTCTTTACCGATTTCTTTGATGGTGTTATGATTAACTTGGTTTTATACTTCCTTATATTCCAACCTAAAAAGTCAAAACCATCTCGTATGTTAGTAATTAACGTTTTGGATTCGGAAAGCTCCAATCCTCTTACAAGAAGAAATTTCTCGATGTCACGTTTCACTTGATGTAGTGTTTCTTCGTTATTAGCTGTTATGATGAAATCATCGGCATATACCACTGTGTGTATTCGGTGTTTATTGTTTTGTCTTGAGATGTTTCCAGTAGGTGAAATACTGTATTTCTTCTCCAGCATCTCTGCCAATCCATTTAGTGTCAGATTCGCCAGTATCGGTGATATGATGCCACCTTGAGGCGTTCCGTTCTCTGTTGGGAAAAGGTTCTTCCTGTACACAAATCCTGCTTTTAGAAACTGTCTAAGAATCCGCTTGTTCATAGGGACATTATCCAGTAACCACTGATGGGATATGTTGTCAAAACAACCTTTGACATCACCTTCCAGAATCCAGTCCGCGCTGCCTTTCTTACATAGGCATCTATGGATGTAGCTTTGGGCATCTTGGCAACTTCTATACTTCCTAAACCCAAAGGCTCTCGTTGATAAGATACTTTCTGCTACCGGATCCAGTGCCATTGCATAAAGTGCTTGCATTGACCTATCATGCATGGTCGGTATTCCCAACGTCCGCAGTTTCCCATTTGGTTTCTTAATATATGTTCTTCTAAGCGGACTCGCTTTATATCTCTTAACATCATTGTTCCATACGTCGCCATCAATGCCTGGTGTCTTACTGCCCTTGTTACTGATGACTTTCTTTACTGCCAGTAGTTTTGCATAGTATGATTTTGTTAGCAAGTATTGTAAGATTTTCAATAGATTGAACCTTCCTTCTCTTGCTGCTTTTGCTATCCGTGACTGAAGTCTATTAACTTTTGTCTCAATAACAGTCCAATTAATTCTCTGCCATTTTCCTACATAGTCTACAGATGCCCGCTTTTCGCTTTTTGGCTTTTCTGTATTCATAAAGTTTCAGTCCTTTCATCGCTTTGATAACCACTTGGAAGTCTGCACCCTTTCGAGTCGGAGCAAATCTAGAACTCCTATCCGGTCTATTAATAACCGGCCTTCGCTTTCTCCAATCTTCCTCTACCCACTGCATGTTGTACTTTTCTTACGAAAAGCCTACCTTTTGGAATGCATTGGGCTTACCCAGTTCCACATTTTGGCCAATTCGTTTTGCCTTAGGTTCCACCTTTACTCCGAAGATATAGTCCACTTGTTCAGCAATACGAAAAGTCACTGAACCTATCTCACACCTTTTGGTCACAGCGTTTCAGCCTTATTTCGCTGTTCACGTTTAACGAAGCTTGCGGTGATTCAATTAATTTAACCATAGCAATACATTTACCCTAACAGTCCATCCACTTTTAGGCTAGCAGATTTCCCATGTTGTCCCTATGGCTTAGCACCTCATCGTTACCAATGACGCACCCATAGGTAGAGTTACACTAAGTGGATAGCGCAGTCCAAAGGTCTTTCGACTTAGACAGCCCAGAATGTGGCTTACCACTTATATTTCAAGTGCTGATCGTAAGTTCGCTGTTTAGCGACGTTAATTACGGACTCCAGCTTCAGACCATGTTCCATTCCTGTCATCTATATAATATTTCATCTTATACTTCTGAAAAAACGAATTCAAACTTAAGGTCTTAATATCATAATCCATATCAATAAATTCTTCTTTCCTAAAATAAGAGGAACACCTCTGCCCATCATTCTTAGTTGTACAACAAAAACCATTCAGAACTTTGTGAAATTCTAAAGTAGAAGACGCAGCTCTATCAAGTTGCTGTCTCCTAACAACAGGAACAAGAAGAATTTCAAGGTTAAGATGAATATACTCTCTAAAAATGTCCTTCCAAATACTAATAACCTTATTAAACTTACGTCGCAAGACAAAAGGGGATTCTACTTCATCCTCTAAGTATATACTCAAGAGTTTATCTAGAACTATATATGAATTAGGAAACCTCTCCTTAGCATGTGGCAAGACTTGCTCTTGATATTCCGGAAAATCATTCAAAAATATATAAAAGCACCTAATGAATAAAAAATCATTCATTGCTACACCACTCTCATCTTTTTCAAGATTCATAATGTAATCTAATTGAGTATCTATATACCCATCAACACCCACTATGCCACGTCTACGCTGTTCTGCAAAAATCCACTTATGAGAAGCAAAGTCTGTGAGCATAATTGCAATCTCTAACGCTGTATCCGTGTAATTCTTAGAAAATCCACTTATAGATGGAATAATGTTAAAGACTTTTGAGTAGATATGCAACAATTCGTGCGACATAATAAAATCACTAGCTTTTTCTAAATCATAATAGATTAAAAATGTGCCATCTCCATTATCAACATATGATGCTGTTCCTCTAGAGAAAGGGGCTCTATTATGCACAATTCTAATTGCTTCAACTCCAATACATTCTACAATTTCATTGTAAATGCTTATAACTTCTTCTCCAACCTCATACTTAAATAGCATATAAACTCCCCCCCTGATACGATTAGTAATTAACGTCGCTTAACGTTCCGACTTCCTATGAGCACTATATCACTGTGATGTAGGGAAGTCAGTGTTAAGCGATGATTAAGAATGACTCCTTATTCGCCCTAATTATTTTACACAATTAGGCATCATACCAGCAAATGATTTTAAATGTCTTATGGTATCACAATAATACTCATGACTGATTACAATTTTCTCACCACACAAGAGTTTTGCATCTGAAGTAACTTTCTTATTATATACGTCATTAACGATTCCTCCATTATGTACAATTAAGTCTCTCGCAGCCTTATAATTAAACCAATAATTCCAAAATATCTCATCAACTGAAATATTAAGGACTTCAGAAAAATATTTGCTTTGTTTTTTGGGCGAGGCATAAAAAATATTCATTAGTTCCATCTTAATAATCGACTCTATAATGTCATCTCTTGACTCACTTAAGATAATGTCAGAAATATTTACTGCACTAGTATGTTTAATTCCATCCACTTTTCCTAGTAGCTTCCTAGGTTCATACTTCAAAGTAGTTTCAATTATTTCCGCTAAATATGCTTCAAATTGTGCTATTACATATGTGAAAATCGAATATCTTAAGTCATATTCGAAAGCACTGGACATCAATTCTTTAGCAGCTTCTTCGCTTCTGTTTATAGCTTTATAGCTAGTGACTCGAGTTTTTGGGACTTTAAAGTTTACCTTTTTCAAAAAGACAGAATCATGTGTCTTCTCAGCAATTGCATCTAGTGCTACATTACTCCAGATATAGGTATTATTTAGTTCTTTTTGAATTTTCATCTTTAACCTACTAATATCTTTATATAAACTCATGATACCTCCTTGTATAATGAACATATAGTAAAATTCAATGCTCATTTGTTTTATTTTTACTATAATGAACTTAGGCGCTGTGGCTTAGTTTTATCTCCTAT
>PGZS01000128.1 GCA_002841435.1 Firmicutes bacterium HGW-Firmicutes-3
CGTTTAAAATATCGAATGATTAAGCTACAGGCGGTTTCCACAAATTACGTCACATAACATAGTATTGACAACACTCAATCTGCTAACCGAGTCGGTGTCGCATTAGCTGTTCGCAAAGCTCACAAGCATGAGCTCGCTCTGTAAGCAGATTGGCGTCGTCAACACACGCCCGTTATGTGAAAGATATACTAAGTTATAGACAAGAGGAGAAAGAAACTATGGAATTGATTTCAGTAAGAGAAAAGCCGGAATTTAAAAATAGAATCATAGATTATTTTCAAAGCATATGGGCTAGCGAATCCAGTATGAAAGTATACGAAGATTGCATTGAGAGCTGCCTAACAACAAGTAGTCCGTTACCACATTGGTATATTCTTGAAGAATCAGGAAATATAATTGGTGGTGCAGGGTTAATAACTAACGACTTTATCAGTAGAATGGATTTATACCCATGGATGTGTGCCTTACATATTGAAGAGAAATATAGAGGGAATGAATATGGCAACTTACTTTTAGATAAAGCAAAACAAGATGCAAAAGCTGGAGGATTTGAAAATTTATATTTATGTACAGATCACATAGGATATTACGAGAGGTATGGATTTGAGTTTATAGGGATGGGATATCACCCTTGGGGAAGCGACTCAAGGATTTACAAGTTTAAGTTATAGTAGCGGTTTCCGTATATCCTTCACATAACATAGTATTGACAACACTCAATCTGCTAACCGAGTCGGTGTCGCATTAGCTGTTCGCAAAGCTCACAAGCATGAGCTCGCCCTGTAAGCAGATTGGCGTCGTCAACACACGCCCGTTATATGCAATAAAAAACTAGCTTATCGAAGAGCTAAAGCTAAAAAGATACTACTTTTAACTGAAGGGATAAGAAAAATATGAAACAGGACTACAAGAAGAAAGATAATGATTCCTATATAATAATTCTACTTGCAATATTAGTGTCAATGACAATTGGTTTAATATTATTAAGTTTTTCCTTCAGTTATCTATATGGAGAAGACTTTAATAATATTAAGATATTGAAGTCTTCTAAAGATGTAGTGATTGTAGTATTAGTTTATTCAATTTCATTTGCTGCAATTGTAAAGTTTACAAATATATTTGGGGATTTGTCAGTAGGTAAAAGCATTCTAATAATTATTTCAATACTTATTGTTGGAACAACAGTCCATACATCAATTTTTAAAATTTTTCAAGGTTGGTTTGTGCGTTCAGCATCTGATTTTTTTACTGATGTGTTTTATAATATCGTATTTGGTGGTTTACCAATAGTACTTGGAGTAGTTATTATTAAACCGTGGAGAAGATTTGTTAACTTTTTTCTTAGTGTTATATATGTACCAATTGCAGGTTATACAATTTTATTTTGGGGACTAATAACTACAGGAATAATCTTCGACGACTGGTTGTAATATTGGTATATGCCTGTTACCGTTTTTTACAGCATATAACAGCATATTAGCGATATGGGTGTTTTAATCGGAAGGTTACCACACATCGCTAATACACAGGACGTTATATGACATTGCACACTACGCATTTGTTTGAAAGTGCTAACTACAGATTACTTATATTATGAGGGAAAGGTGGTGAAGTAGTTTGAGACGTTATCAAGCGATGCTCTTTGATTTAGATGATACCTTACTTGATAGGGATAAGGCAGTAGATAGAATGTTTTCAATTATTTTGGAAAATTGTTACGGCGAAGTTAGGGAATCAGCAAAAAGTGATATGTTGCAAAAGTTCAAAGAATATGATAATGGGGGTGGGTATAGTAATAAAGTGGAAATCTTTGAATCATTTTTTAATGTGTTCCCACCAAAGTATAGGTTGCAAGGTAATAATATTATGGATTTTTGGAACAATAATTTTCCCAGTTGTTTTTCGCTTAAACAAGATACAATAAATATCATAAACAGCATAAAGATACATGCTAAAGTTGGAATTATAACAAACGGCATTACACAACGTCAAAAAGAAAAAATAGTTAACACTAATTTAGATCGCTACTTTGATAATATTATAATTTCCGATGAAGTAGGATATAGTAAACCCGATAAACGTATTTTTGAATTAGCATTAAACAAGTTTGACGTACAACCTGAAACTACATTGTTCGTAGGGGACAATATAGAAAAGGATATTGGCGGTTGTCAAAACGCAAACATCAAGGGCATATGGTTTAATCCCCGTAAGGTCATAAATGACACCGTGATAAAACCATATGCCGAGATTAGTTCTCTTGATGAATTATTGGTTTATTTTACATAAAGAAGGGTTTAGGGCTATTGGCAGTTTCCGTGTGCAACGTCATATAACAGCGAGTTGACGATATGGTCTTTGAATAAGGATGGATACCACACATCGTCAACTCATAGGACGTTAGGCGATATAATTAACTATTTTTGAGACACACAGGGAGTGATTACATGAAAGATTGGAATCCAGATCTATATAAAAGGTTTGAAAAGCAAAGAACACAACCAGTAAAGGATTTAATAGGCAGTATCGAAATAAAGCACGTTAATAGAATTATTGATATTGGATGTGGACCCGGTAATAGTACTGAACAATTAGCTCTACGATGGAAGGATGCATCAATAATAGGTATTGATAGTTCCGCGAATATGATTGAACAAGCCAATGAAAGGTTGCCTCATATTCAGTTTGAAGAACGAGATGCTAATCAAGATTTAAGTGGCTTAGGTCAATTTGATTTAGTTTTTTCGAATGCTGCCATACAGTGGATGCCAAACCATCATGAATTATTACATAAGTTTTTCGGATTAGTTCAAGAAGGTGGTGCACTAGCAGTACAGATTCCTAGCGTTAGTAATATGGGAATACAAAGAGCTGTTAAAGAAACGGCTATAAGTGAAAAGTGGAACAGTAGATTTATAACGAATTCATATTTGAATTATGAAAACACAGAATACTATTATAATATATGTAGTGAGTTAAGTGAGGAAGTTTATATATGGGAAACGGACTATTACCATGTAATGGAAAATCATCAAAGGATAATCGAATGGTATAAATCAACTGGTATGAAACCATATTTAGACGCATTAGATACGCAAGGTGAAAGAATAGAATTTGAAGAAACCGTATTAGATAAGATTCGGATATATTATAAAGAACAGCGAAACGGTAGAGTATTATTCCCTTTCAGGCGCATATTCTTTATAGTTTACAAGGAATAATTCAAGGCTATCGTTTACTTCCGTTAATTACATCGCCTAACAGCATATTAGCGATATGGTCATTTTTAATCAGAAGGTTACCACACATCGCTAATACACAGGACGTTAGGCGACAGAATCAATTAGTTTTTAAAAGATTTACTTAGCGATAATCAAAACAGTTAATAAGAAAGCAAAGAAATATTTGAATCTATGGAGATGCTTTTATGTGTGGAATGAAATCCGAATACTAAAATAATAAATCTGAGGTGCAAAATGAATTACATAATAAGACAAGCAAGAAAAAATGAGTATATGGTACTTGATGAATTTATATACGAGGCGATTTATATTCCAGAAGGTATAGAGGCACCACCAAAAAGCATTATAAATCAACCAGATATACAGGTATATGTTTCTGATTTTGGAAAGCAAAAAGATGATTATTGCCTGTTAGCTGAAGTTGATGGAGTAGTGGTAGGAGCAGTTTGGGTGAGGATTATGAATGATTACGGTCATATTGACAATGAAACCCCATCATTGGCGATATCTATATATAAAGAATATCGTGGATATGGAATAGGTACAGCTCTGATGGAACAATTGTTGTCATCATTAAAGGAAAAAGGTTATAAGAAAACATCGTTAGCAGTACAGAAAGCAAATTATGCTTTTAAATTGTACTTAAAGGTTGGATATGAAATCGTTGACGAAAATAAAGAAGAATATATAATGGTTCGTTATTTATAAAATTTGATTTATTGACTGTTTCAATTGAGTTTTATACTTTACGGATTTAATTAATGGCTGATAGCAACTTCCATTGATTCCATCGCCTAACACGACAATTTCCATCATGCCCACGGTGTCTATCGCTTTGGGACATTGATTGGATGGGCACGACGGAAACTGCGGGAACGTTAGGTGAAATTACTCACTATTTTGATTGATTTCAGGTGTATACAACTCATATTCTGAAAAATTTACAATATTACCTTGGGTAAGGTATTGCATATTACGTAAAGTAATATGGTATTGTTGGGTTGAGGTGATTAAATATGAAAAAAATTTTTTCGACAGGAGAACTTGCAAAATTATGTAATGTAAGTGTCCGAACAATTCAATATTATGATAAGGAAGATATATTTAAACCGTCAGAAATAAGTGAAGGAGGGCGCAGAATATATTCTGAAGATGACCTAAACAGATTTCGATGTATTTGTCTTTACAAAGCACTTGGATTCACTTTAGATGAAATCAAACTATTAACAGAAACTGAACATACGTATAATTATTTATCAGAGACGATAATAATTCAGCAAGAAAAAATAGACAAAGAGATTGCGACATTGCAGCAAACTAAAGAGCGGTTAAGTGCTGTATTGGAACAAATCAAAGAAACTGGTAAAATAAGCGTAGATAGTATTGAGGAAATGGAAAACATATTAGTAAAGAAAAGAAGTCACAAAAAAACAGATGTAATGACATATATTTTCTTAGGTTGTTATTTGTTAGTGCTGATTGTTGGGTTTCCAATAGCATTTTCTACTGGTGGTATTTCTAAAATGGTTATGATTACAATAACTATATTATTGTTGATAGGATTAGTTTACTATCATTCAGAAGTTAACGCATATGTATGTTCTAAGTGTCATGAGAAATTCACGATTAATTTTTGGAAGGACCTAATATCCCTAAATGGCGCTGTTAAAGGGAAATATTTAAGGTGTCCAAATTGCGGCTGTAAAGGGTGGTTTAAGGATACTTATCCTGATTAATTTGAAGTAATTGGCAGTTTCCGTGTGTAACATCACCTAACAGGTTGTTGCAAACATTCATAGCCTTAAGATAGATAAGACCATGAGTTAGTGAGCTATGAACATCGGCAACAACGAAAACGATAGATGAAATAAACCATTTCGGTTACAGAAAATTTAAGAAATCTTGCCTAGATGAAAGTATACGAATTATACTTACAGTTTCAGTATTTTTGTCAGGTTTGTAAAAAACTATATAGGAAGATACAACTAATAGTTTGTAACCACGTAACCTTAATTGTGAATCATTAGGAATACTTCCTTTATATGGAAATTCGGATAGTGATTGGATGGCATTATCAATTTTGTCAGCCATCACATAAGCTGCATCAATGTTGTCATCTGATATATAGTCGATGAGTGATACAAAATCAGATTTTGCAGTAGGAGTATAGTTAATCATGTAGTTGCTTGGCATCAAGTTGACTCCTTATATCTGACATAACCTCACTATGAGGAATTGTTGCAACACCATTCACTAATTCAGCTTCAGCAATAGCAAGTTTTTCGTAGAGATCAAGTCTTGCTTGCATACGTTCAAAGTATTTCATACTAGTAACGACTAAATCACCTTTACCATTTTTTGTTATATACACGGGTTCAGTATCTTGGTGACAGATTAAAGATATTTCGTTGATATTATTTCTTAGATCAGAAATCGGTAATATTTTCGGCATTATTTTCACCTCACTTAATTTTGTGTATTAATTATATCATAATTAGTGGTGGAATAGTACACTGAATTAGTGATAGATCAATGGTTTACTTCATTTAACAGCGAGTTGACGATATAGGCTTTGAACAAGGATAGATGCCACACATCGTCAACTCACAGGACGTTAAGCGCAATAATTTTCTGGTTACTAGACAGAGGCAAGTAAAGTTTCTAGAGTATAGTCAGTGATAAGGAGGTGAATACTATGAATCGATACATAAATACAGCAATAATTTTTTTAATGGTAATCCTAAGTGGATGCAACTCAGCAAATGATAATTATAAAGCTGAGTATCAGAAACTAAAGGATGAGATTAGAGCGAGGGATGTTGTTATAACTGAACTTAAGTCTAAAATTGATCAACTAGAAGAACAGATGAAGGAAGCAAGCTTATCTGATGAATCTGGCAATACATCTACTCAATTTGATGTCGAACGTGAAGTTGACTTGAGGCTTGATATGTTAATGTCAGAACTCTTTGAATATACCTCATTACCTGAAATACGGAATACAACTAATTCTGGTGAGCCGATTGAAGAAGGTAGCGCTTTCGATTCAGTAATTGACTGGTACGATAATAACATTAATAGTGAGAGTAGACGTTTGATTGTTGTTGGCCCCATGAACAATAGTGTAGATAGTATGTTTGTTGAAGCGCTAGAATACAGGTCTTTTTTGAACGATGAATCGAAAGGTGAACTAGCTACATATTCATCTATACATTTCGTGATGTTTGAAGTAATTAGAATTGAGAATAGATGGCAAGTCGTTGAATATATAGATGAACTCTGATTTAGAGTTTAGGTTTGACTATGAGTGTTTCACAAGCTGACGACAATTACTGCGCTTAACAGCGAGTTGACGACATAGCCTTTTAATCGGACGGATGACACATCGTCAACTCACAGGACGTTATGCGCAATAATTCACTAGTTTTATAAAGACAAAAAATAAGCGTATTCAAGACAGTAATTTATTAATAAGCAACCGTATCGAAAGGGAGTGCATAGATATGCTAATAAAGGAAGCCTCTATTGATTATTTAGATGAGCTATCTG
>PGZS01000129.1 GCA_002841435.1 Firmicutes bacterium HGW-Firmicutes-3
AGTACTTGCAGGTGGACTTGTAGTGATTATTGATGAAGTAAGGGTATTTATTCCGGCTTCTTTAGTTTCTGACTCCTACGTTAGTGACTTATCTGAATTCAAGGACCAAGAGTTGACATTCATCATTTCGGAATTCAACACGAAAAAAGGAAGAATCATCGGTAACAGAAGGATTCTACTTGAAAAAGAAAAAAGTAGCATGCAAGTTGAAATCTTTAAGAACCTTGAAGTGGGTACTGTACTTGAAGGTATTGTTAAGAACATCACGGATTATGGTGTATTTGTTAATCTAGATGGTGTTGACGGATTGGTTCATATTTCAGAACTTTCATGGGGGCGTGTTAAGTCACCAAAGGAAGTTGTTAAAATTAATGAAAAAGTACGTGTACGCGTTATTAGCATCAACCAGGAGAAAAAGAAAATTTCTTTATCTATGAAATTCGATGGTGAGAACCCATGGAATGATGCAGCAAATAAATACGCTGTTGGTAATGTAGTATCAGGACGTGTTGCAAGAATGACGGATTTTGGTGCTTTCATAGAGCTTGAAGAGGGTGTAGATGCTCTTTTACATGTATCTCAAATCTCAATCAAGCATGTTGAGAAACCTTCAGATGCATTAACCGTTAATCAAGTGATTGAGGCAAAAGTTACAGATCTTAACTTGGATGAAAAGAAAATAAGCTTATCCATTAAAGGCCTTGAACTTGAAAGAGAAGAAGATAACAAAGAAGAAACTGGCGAAGTAGAAGATCTAAAAGATACTTTAGCGGATACAGTGGATACAGTGGATACAGTAAAAGAAGTAGTAAAAGAAGAAGTAGAAGTAGAAGTAGAAGATGTAGTAGAAGAAGTTGAAGCAGATGAAGCAGTAGAAGTGAAAACGGAAACTACAGAAGAAGCTTAAGTATTATAGAGCAATGATGACAAACTTGCCGGTTTTACCGGCAAGTTTGTTGTACTTATTAATAGGGGGTACCCCTACTTCTTTAACAAGGTGTCAAATAAAATAATTGACGAGGAGACAATGCTTTGATTAAAGATTATGAAGGTTTTAAAAGAGAAATATTGTCATTGACGAAGATTGATTTAAATGCCTATAAAGAACGACAAATGAAGCGACGTATTGATTCATTGATTAAAAAGAATGGTGTTTCGGATTATGATGCTTATGTGAAAGAGTTAAATAATAACAAAGATATCTATGAAGAATTCATTAACTATTTGACGATTAACGTATCGGAGTTTTTTAGAAACACTGCCCAATGGGATGTGTTGGAAAAAGAAATCTTTCCTTATATTTTTGATAAGTTTGGAAAACGTATTAAGGTCTGGAGTGCAGCTTGTTCAACAGGCGATGAACCCTATTCTCTAGCCATGGTACTGAGTAAATTTATACCTTTGAATCAAATACAGATCATAGCTACAGATATTGACAAACAGATTCTCACCAAAGCAAGACAAGGTATTTATAACGAAAAAAGTATTGCAGGTGTTCCCAAAGAGTTCAAAGATAAGTATTTTGAAAAAATCGGTGCCTCTTTTCGTGTTAGTGAGGACATAAAAAAATGCATTACTTTTAAAGAGCATAATCTACTTAAAGATGCTTATCCTGATCAGTTAGATTTAATTGTATGCCGTAATGTTCTCATCTATTTTACAGAAGAAGCAAAAAGCGAGATTTATACTAAATTCAATAAAGCTCTAAAAAAAGAAGGCATCTTGTTTGTCGGTAGTACAGAGCAAATCATTCAGTCCCAAAGGTATAGTTTTGAAACCAATAAGTCTTTCTTCTATAAGAAAACAGGGGAAATATAGGTTTTTAATGTGTCAACAGGGTCTCTAGGTGGAAATACTTAGAGACTTTTTTTGATAAAGTTAGATTTACTTTTTACTCCCTAGTACAAGCTGGGGATAATGGTGGGTCCCATGAAAACCCTTCCACAGTGTATATGACTACGGCCTCCAGTTGGTGCGTCCTGCACCAAAAGTCGGCGGACAGCTTCCTGCTGTCTTGCAAATTTCATAAGAAAGTTTTCATCATAGCATCATGTCTTGAAGACTGACTTTTAAGCATTCTGAAATGACACATCTGCAAACCCGAATGAGGAAAGAAAAAGCACTGATCAATCACAGTTCTACATGGATGTAGAACGTCCTTCATTTTTACAGGATGTAAAATAAGAAGGATGATTGAGCAGTGCTTTTTCTTGACGAAATGACGACCTATTACCGAGTAGATGTGATACACAGTTTTTCCGATGACCGTACGAAGTGTAAGGCGAGGAAAAACTGTGTATTATATCTACGATTATGATGCTGGATTACAGTCAAAAAAGATAAACTTAATCATTGATTATAGCAGTGTCAGCAATTTCCTAACATAGCCAACAAGATCTTCTTCAGTTGCCAAATCATCCAAACATATATGACCTTGTACATCCTTATAATTCTCATAATAGCAGTTCAAGGGTAGATTGAGATGCTTATAGGCAGGTAAAAAATGTGCTTCTTTATGAATAAAGCAGTTTTCTTTGGTTGCCTGTATTTTATGACTTGGATCAACATACTTGCCGACACTTTTGTGAACAGCATAACCTTCAGTAGTTAAGAAGTAATAGTCTTTTGGGTTAGGGAAGAAATACTTCAAATTGTCACGTCGAATGGGCATCCGTAAGGTGCATAATCGGTTGTTAAGCTCCATTTGGTAAAGGGGAAAATCAAATATTTGATTGATTTTCTGGGATATGGGAAACTGTATAACATAGACACCCTCATCTTCATAACCGTAGATCTCATTTAAATCCAAAGTTTCTTCTTTCATCCGTTTTAAAAGATTAAAAAGAGGCATATGTGATATAACGCCAACAAGACCTAATAGGTCTTCATAATTATGTAAAAGTAAAGTTTGAAGCAACAACTCGTCCTTTGTGTCCATATAAACTTCATAGACTTGTATTAAATCGCCACCACTAAAAGGGTCATGGCGATTATACCCAAAATACTTTTCTAGTGTTTTGAGTTTTAAGTCGTCAAGTCCTAAAGTCTTTTTAAAAGGTCGAAGGATTTTTAGGAGGTCAAAGCTGATATGGCTTGGACAATCCATTTTGTATAGAGCCATTCTTCTTTTTATAAATGGTAAATCAAATTGATCACCATTAAAATGATAAATCCGATTGTATTTTTTAAGTTGGGCCTGAAATCTAAAAAGAAGTTCGTACTCATCACCGGCTTTTTCACAAAACCATTGCTCACGCATCAACTCATTTTTCCCAATATCAAAGTAGACCATGCCAATCAAATAGATTGTAGCATATTTGGGAGAAAATCCGGTGGTTTCAATATCAAAAGCCATGGAACCCGGTTCAAACAATAAATGATTCGGTTCATATTCAGATGTATTTAGTATATCTTGAGTAACCAACATAATAATCCTTTGTCAATAGCAAGTACGCATTTTTCCCAGATACCGGGATAAATAAAATGAATGGCTGCTATGAGCGCTCGAGTCAACTGGGTTGCATGTTTATCTTAGAGTCTTTAAGATCTATCCTTTAATATCTATACTCTAGTACATATCGTCTGTTTTGTAAAGGTATGAAGAAGATAGGGTGCAATTGACCCTTCACATACATGCTCTAATCATATATAATGGTTAAGGGTCAGATGATCGTCATACATGGTGGTTAAGGGTCAGATAATCCACAACCATAATAGTTAAGGATATGTAGAAAATATAGAAAATTTTGAGGTGAAATCATTTGAATAGAACAAGTTCAGTGGCCGTTAGCCACGAGGAAGCTACAAGACAAAAAGCCATTATTGAGAGGCTTAAGCATAGATTAGACGATAAGCAATTGACCTACTATATTACGACATTCGGATGCCAAATGAATGCCCACGACTCGGAAATGATCAAAGGTATACTTGAAGAGATTGGCTATAGGGAAGCAACACAGGAGCTGGAAGCGGATTTTGTAATCTATAATACCTGTGCGGTTCGTGAAAATGCTGAACAAAGAGTATACGGGCGTATCGGTCATTTGAAAAGTACTAAAAGAAAAAAACCGGAGATGATGATTGCCTTATGTGGGTGTATGATGCAACAACCGACTGTCATCCAAGAGCTTAAAAAGAAACACAAGCATATAGACTTGGTTTTTGGTACACATAATCTGTATAAGTTAGCAGAATTGCTTGAAACCAGATTGGACAGTGGCAGTGCCGTATATGATATATGGGAGGCCCATAAAGAAATTGTAGAAGATCTACCAAGCATTAGAAAGCACAAATTCAAAGCATCGGTTAATATCATGTATGGATGTAATAACTTCTGTACCTACTGCATCGTGCCTTATGTCAGAGGCAGAGAAAGAAGCCGTCACCCTGAAGATATCCTAAAAGAGGTGAAAGACTTAGCGGAAGATGGTGTGGTAGAAATCGTCCTTCTTGGTCAGAACGTTAACTCCTATGGCACAGGCCTTGATATGCCCATGACTTTTGCAGAGCTTATTCATGAGGTTGAAAAAGTTGATGGTCTTAAACGTATTCGTTTTATGACACCTCATCCGAAGGATTTGTCAGATGATCTGATTCATGTTATGGCAGCTTCACAGAAAATCTGTCATCATGTTCACTTGCCCATTCAATCCGGTAGCTCTAGGCTTCTAAAAGCAATGAACCGACATTATACCAAAGAGTCTTACTTGGATCTGGTTTCTAGAATCAAAGCAAGGATGCCGGATGTAGCCATAACGACGGACTTAATTATTGGCTTTCCTACTGAAACAGAAGCAGATAATGAAGATACCATAGATGTGATTCACCAAGTCGAGTATAATACAGCCTATACTTTTATTTATTCTAAAAGAACGGGCACACCAGCAGCCAATATGGAAGATCAGGTTCCGGAAGCAGTTGTGAAAGAACGTTTTAACAAAATACTCGAGGCGATGGACATTGTAAGCTTGAAAAATAGTGAAAAACATGTGGGCAATACCTATGAGCTACTTGTTGAAGAAGTGAATCACAAAAAAACAGACTGGGTAAGTGGACGTCTTGCAGACAATCACTTGGTTCATATCCAAGGGGATGAAAGTCTGATTGGCACATTTGTTAACGTTAAAATCACCGGATCAAAAACCTATTACCTTGTTGGTGAAATCATTTAGCAGAGGGGATACTATGGTAGAAAAACTCACACCTATGATGCAACAATATGTGGATATCAAAAAACAATATAAGGACGCCATCCTTTTCTTTCGTTTGGGTGACTTTTATGAGATGTTTTTTGAAGATGCAATAACCGCTTCTAGAGAACTTGAGATTACCTTAACAGCAAAAAGTTGCGGGATGGATGAGAAAGCGCCTATGTGTGGCGTCCCTCATCATGCGGTAGAAGGATTTATTGATAAGCTCATTGACAAAGGCTATAAGGTTGCTATAGGAGAACAGTTAGAGGATCCTAAGTTGGTAAAAGGTATTGTAAAGCGGGATGTTGTTCGGGTTGTGACACCGGGAACCAATATGAACCTGCAATCACTAGAAGCCGGTAAGCACAATTATCTAGTAACTCTTTATCAGAACATAGCACATTATGGCATAGCATATGTTGATATAACAACCGGCGATTTTTATGTCACCCAGGTTCAGGGTTATGAGAAAGTGTTGGATGAACTGGCAAAAGTCCAGCCACGTGAGGTCATCTGTAACAATACGGCTTTATGTAACGAGCCCCTTATGGATGGGGTTAAAAATAGATTTAAAAGCTTTGTATCCGTTCAGGAAGATTGGTACTTTGACCTTGAGCGTTCCACCGAAGCCATTATGTCACAGCTCAAAATAAAATCCATGGAAGGCTTAGGTTTTGCGGATAAGTCAGAAGCCATAAAGGCTTCCGGAGCTCTAATAGAATATCTGAATGAGACACAAAAAAGTCAATTACAACATTTGTCCCATATTCGTTACTATGCCACAGAAGACTTTATGCTACTGGATTTATCGACGCGACGTAATCTGGAACTGGTTGAGACTTTAAGGGAAAAAGAACGTCGAGGTTCTTTACTATGGGTGGTGGATAAAACCAAAACCGCTATGGGCGCCAGATTACTAAGACAATATATAGAACAACCATTGATTCAAGTGGATGAGATTAATCATAGGCTGGATGGTGTTGCCAACTTATATGATGAGCCTATGTATCTAATGGAATTAAAAGAGTACTTAACACCCATATACGATATTGAAAGACTGATGAGTAGAATAAGCTGCCAAACAGCGAATGGTAGAGACCTACAAGCCTTCAAACAATCTATTGATATGATTGGGCCTATTAAGGTCTTGCTTGAGAATCTTGAAGCAGATTATTTTAATAAAATTAGAGTAGATTTAGATGACTTAAGGGATCTATATGAACTGATTGATTCTGCCTTAATGGAAGAACCACCTATAGCCATTACGGAAGGCAAGCTTATTCAAAAAGGCTTCAATGAAGAAGTAGATTTACTAAGGTCTGCGACAACGGATGGTAAGGAATGGCTTGTACGATTGGAGTCTAAGGAAAGAGAACGTACAGGTATAAAGAATCTTAAAGTCAAGTATAATAAAATCTTTGGCTATTATATAGAAGTGACCAACTCCTATTTGAATCTGGTTCCGGAGGATTATACGAGGAAACAGACCATGTCAAATGGTGAACGTTATATAACGCCTGAGTTAAAAGAAATGGAAAACACCATACTCGGTGCTCAGGAAAAACTTGAAGCATTGGAATATGAATTGTTTGTAGGAATAAGAGATACTCTAAAAGCAGCTGTCGGAAGAATCAAGGCGTCAGCGGATCAAATCGCTAAACTGGATGTGATGCAAAGCCTGGCAGATACAGCCCTAAAGGAGAATTTTGTTCGGCCTCAGATTCACAATGACGGTAACATCGATATCGTAGAAGGGCGACATCCGGTTGTTGAAAAGATGATGCCTCATGATCAATTTATCAGCAATAATACATACTTAGACCAACATGAGCATCGATTTTCTATTATTACCGGTCCTAATATGGCTGGGAAATCCACCTATATGCGTCAAGTGGCTTTGATTACTCTTTTGGCTCAAGTAGGTAGCTTTGTACCGGCCAAATCGGCAAAAATATCTGTGTGTGACCGGATCTTCACAAGGGTCGGTGCATCCGATGATTTATCTTCCGGTCAAAGCACATTTATGGTTGAGATGACTGAAGTGGCTAATATATTAAGAAACGGTACGAAGAAATCATTAATAATATTGGATGAAATCGGTCGAGGCACTTCTACCTTTGATGGTCTTAGCATAGCGTGGGCAGTGGTAGAATATATTGTCAACATCCATACTATGGGGGCGAAAACTCTTTTTGCAACCCATTATCATGAGTTAACAGAGCTTGAAGGTAAGATTGAAGGGGTACAAAACTATTGTATTTCAGTTAAAGAACAGGGCGATGATATAATCTTTCTAAGAAAGATTATACCCGGTGGTGCCAATAACAGTTATGGTATACAAGTGGCCAAGTTAGCCGGTGTACCGGATTTTGTTATAAAACGTGCTAAAATGATACTTGAAGAATTAGATCAAGCGGATATCACCAAGCACGCTGAAAGCATCAAAGTCATGGAGAAACCTGAAAAAGCAGAAGACATACAGTTAAGTCTTTTTGAAAATATCTCAGAAGATGTGGTTGAAGAATTAAAGGGCCTTGATGTTAACGCCTTAACACCTCTTGAAGCACTGAATAAATTGGCACAACTTAAAAAACGTCTTAACGGATAAGGTAGGTGAGAGACTTGGGCATTTTATTGCTGGATCAAAATACAATTAATAAAATAGCAGCAGGCGAAGTCGTTGAGCGACCGGCTTCTGTCATTAAAGAATTAGTAGAAAATGCAATTGATGCAAAAGCGGATGCCATCACCATTGAAGTAAAAGAGGGTGGTCTTAAGTTTATTCGTATTACAGATAACGGGTTTGGTATTCATAAAGAAGATGTCAGGGCGGCATTTCTTAGACATAGTACCAGCAAAATCAAAAATGAAGAAGATCTAGCCAGTATAATGTCCTTAGGCTTTCGTGGTGAAGCCTTAGCCAGTATTGCTTCAGTCGGAAGGGTAGAACTCATCACCAAGCAAGAGGCTGAACTGGTAGGTATACGCTACGTTATAGAGGGTGGTGTGGAAAAAGTATTTGAAGAAGTCGGATGTCCAATAGGGACGACCTTTATCGTTAAAGACTTGTTCTATAATACCCCTGCAAGAAGAAAGTTCATGAAAACTTCCGGTACAGAGCTTGGTTATATTTCCGATCTAGTACATAAACTGGCTCTGGGCCATCCGGAAGTAAGCTTTAAGTTTATAAGTGATGGTAAGATCAAGCTTCAAACCACAGGTAATAATAAGCTGAAAGATTGTATCTTTAGTGTGTACGGTATGGAAGTGGCCAAAAACTTAATCGAAATCAATTGGAGTTTTGAAGGCATGCGCCTTGAAGGCTTTATTGGAAAGCCCCATCTAAGTCGTGGTAATCGAACTTACGAAAACTACTTTTTAAATGGCCGTTATATTAAAAGTAAGGTCATAGAAAGAGCTATTGAAGACGGTTATAAGTCTAAG
>PGZS01000130.1 GCA_002841435.1 Firmicutes bacterium HGW-Firmicutes-3
TGAATCTCTTAATGTTGAGGTTCTAAGTTTTGATTTTGCTCATGGTGAAAAGAATAAAAATTATAAGACCATTAACTTAATCTATGATTTCTTAATTACTAACCAATTTGATCGTCAATCCGTTTTAATCGCGTTTGGTGGCGGTGTTGTTGGAGATATGGTAGGTTTTACTGCGGCTACTTATATGCGTGGCATTGATTTTATTCAAGTACCGACAAGTCTATTGGCTCAAGTAGATAGTAGCATAGGTGGTAAGACCGGGATAGATTTTAATGGCTATAAAAATATTGTAGGTGCATTCCATCAACCTGAAATGGTTTTTATTAACACAAAAACCTTAAGAACACTACCGTCTCAAGAATTTGCTTCAGGTATGGGTGAGGTGATAAAACATGGCTTAATTAAAGATGAAGCCTATTTATCCTTTCTAGAAAATAACGTGGATGCCATAAAAGGTCTGAATCATGATGCTATTACAGAACTGATAAAAACATCCTGTCTTATAAAGTCAGAAGTCGTATCACAAGATGAAAGAGAGCAGGGGTTAAGAGCTACTCTTAATTTTGGACATACAATAGGACATGCCGTTGAAAGATTAATGAATTTTAACCGTCTTCATGGTGAATGTGTTGCTCTTGGTATGGTGGCAGCTGCTAATATAAGTTATACCCTTGGTCGTATAACAAAGCAAGATCTAGATAGAATCTCATCTATCATGGTTTTGTATAACCTACCCATTAAAATCGAAGGTTTATCGCCGGAGGCTATATACAAAGAGCTATTCTTTGACAAAAAAACCAAGCATCATCAGCTTAATTTCGTCCTGCTCAAAGGAATAGGTACATGTTATATGAACAATAATGTGGAAGAGAAATTGATTATGGAAGGTATTAAGGCAATCCTTAATTAGGTGTCAAAATGTTTATAACAAGTATAATTTTCATTATCGCGTTGGTTGGGTTTGATCAATGGACAAAGTGGTTGACCATCGCACACTTAAAAAATCAAAATGATATTGTTATCTTTGAGGGTATTTTCAAGCTTACCTATGTAGAAAATCGTGGTGCCGCTTTTGGTATGTTACAAAATCAAATTGGCGTTTTTGCAGTCTTTACAATTCTAACCTTATGTGCCATGATTTTCATTTACTACATACTCCCAAAAGACAAATCTTATTTTCTTTTAAGGGTTACCATGGTTCTTTTATTTTCAGGTGCTTTGGGTAACTTCATTGACAGAATTAGAAATGGTTTTGTGGTTGACATGTTTCATTTTCACTGGTTTGAGTTTCCGGTGTTTAATGTGGCGGATATCTTAGTGGTTATTGCATGTTTTTCACTTATTTACCTTGTGCTGTTTCATTATGAAGAAGAAGATTTAGATATTAAGAAATGGTTGCGTGGACGTCATGAATAATCATGAGTTTATTGTGACTAAAGAAGAAATAGGTGAGAGATTAGATAAATACCTCACGTCAAAACTCACAGATGTAACAAGGTCTCATATTCAAAAGTGGATTGTTGAAGAGCAAGTTATCGTGAATCATTTACCGGTGAAATCCAATTATAAAGTACATATGGGGGACAAAGTAGCTCTGACCATACCTGTTGTTAAGGATGTCGCTATAACCCCAACCCCTATGCTTCTAGATATAATATACGAAGATCAGGACCTCCTTATCATCAACAAGCCTGTTGATATGGTTGTACATCCTGCACCCGGTCATTATGAAGATACCTTAGTTAATGGTATTATGTACCATTGTAAAGATAGTCTTTCCGGAATCAATGGCGAGTTGCGTCCGGGAATCGTTCACCGTATTGATAAAGACACCACAGGTCTTTTGGTTGTATGTAAAAATGACAGGTCCCACGTACATGTAGCAGAACAACTTAAAGAACACAAAGTCAATCGTCTCTATGAAGCCATCGTCTATAATAATGTAAAAGACGAAGAGGGGACAGTAGAAGGGCCTATCGGTCGGCATCACATTAACCGAAAAAAAATGGCGATTAACTTCAAAAATGGTAAAGAAGCGATTACCCATTATAAAGTCCTGAATCGATTAGAACATGGCTTTACCCATATTGAACTTAAACTTGAAACAGGTCGAACCCATCAGATTCGTGTTCATATGGCCAGTATCAATCATCCATTACTTGGAGACGCTCTCTATGGCCCCAGAAATGGCCATATGAAGTTGCCGGGGCAGATGCTTCATGCTAGGACACTTGGCTTCATACATCCATCGACAGGTCAGTATATGTCCTTTACTGCACCAAGGCCTATAGACTTTGAAAATGCATTGATGCGTCTTGGGTATAAAAAATAATCTATTTTGGTCATAAAAAAGTAGACAAGGGTAAAACTCTATGTTAAATTATATTTAATGTTTGGCTAAAGCGTCAAAACTATATAGTGAACTTTCACATGCAATATATAGTTATGAATGTATCAACGTAATAAAAACTCAAATCTCATTATCCAGAATCTTTTTAAATTAGTTCCGTGAGACTAATAAGAGGTTGTCGATTGTAATTGCTACGGCTTCTTATTATGTTATTTAATAAGAAGTCTTTTTATTTGTCAACAGGAAAGGGATACAACTATGAAACACATATTGGATCAAAAAGCTATAGGACGCATGGTTACACGTATCGCCCATGAAATTATTGAGAATAATAAGGGTGTTTCCGATGTGGTCATACTTGGTATTAAAACACGAGGTGTTCCACTTGCTAAAAGAATCGTTGATAAAATCGAAGAAATAGAAGGTCTAAAAGTGCCTTTTGAATCACTGGATATTACGTTCTACCGGGATGATTTGGAGAAAAAAAGCATACATCCTGTGGTTAATAACCAGCTCAGTATTAATGTGAATGACCAAATCGTTGTACTGGTGGATGATGTTGTCTATACCGGCAGAACTTGTAGAGCTGCGCTTGATGCGGTTATGGATGCCGGACGTGCCAGAAAGATACAATTTGCAACGCTTATTGACAGAGGTCATAGAGAATTACCACTTCGAGCAGATTATGTCGGTAAAAATGTACCGACATCTAAAGAAGAAATCGTTTCTGTTCATCTAGTAGAAATCGATGGGGAAGACAGTGTTGTTATCGAATAAGATACTAATAAACAGGCAGTTATAATCCAAATAATATTCTTAAGTAATAATTTTGGGTCAGCAACTCACTCAATCTACAATAATAAATAAGCGAGCAGCTTATTGTATTATACAGCCTACGGGCAAAACTATCTTAGGGGGCATCATAATGGAAAATATTACACTATCAAAAAAAATGATACTTGGCTTACAACATGTTCTTGCTATGTTTGGCGCAACGGTTCTCGTACCTTTTTTAACTGGTCTTGATCCTGCCATTGCATTGCTTGGAGCAGGGGTTGGAACCTTATTGTTTCACTTATGTTCAAAAGGTATTGTACCGGTATTTCTAGGTTCAAGCTTTGCATTTATCGGTGCTATCAAATTAACACTTCAAAGTGAAGGTCTTGCTTTTGTCAAAGGCGGCCTGATTGCTGCAGGCTTTGTCTATATGCTAATTTCAGTGATCATATACTTTATTGGCGTAGATGCGGTCAAAAAGCTTTTTCCACCGATCATTACAGGACCCATTATCATGGTTATAGGACTTAGACTTAGCCCGGTTGCCGTAAACATGGCTTTTTATCAAGAGGGTAAGTTTAACCTGACATCTACAATCATTGCCTGCATTGTCGTTTTAACTATGGTGGTCGTATCCATATTCTTTAAAGGTTTCTTCAAACTGGTGCCCATATTGATAGCAATCACAGTCGGTTATATCGTATCTATGCTTTTTGGGATTGTTGACTTTGGTCCTATACAAGAAGCAAGCTTTTTCACATTCGAAAAGAATTCGGATGCTCTAAGAGATCTTCTAACCATGCCTAGATTCACTTTATCCGGCATCATTGCTATTGCACCAATCGCTTTTGTTGTCTTTATCGAACACATCGGAGACATTACAACCAATGGCGCTGTAGTAGGTAAGAACTTCTTAGAAAATCCTGGCGTTCATAGAACAATCTTAGGTGATGGTATTGCTACAGCTTTTGCCGGTCTTATTGGAGCTCCTGCAAATACAACTTATAGTGAAAATACTGGCGTACTGGCTGTAACCAAGGTTTATGATCCAGCCATAATAAGAATTGCAGCTATTTTCGCTATCATTATGAGTCTAATTGGTCCACTTACAGCTACTATTAGCACCATACCACTACCTGTAATGGGTGGTGTCAGTGTTATCCTTTTTGGTATGATCGCATCAGTAGGTGTGCGTATTGTTGTATCAGCCGACCTTGATTTCTCTCACAGCCGAAACCTAATGATATCAGCGTTGATACTTGTCTTAGGTATTGGAGTAGATGCATTTCCACTGGGCACAAGTGGTGTGACGATTTCCGGACTTGCAATTGCAGCGTTAATCGGTGTTGTCCTTAATTCAATATTACCTTCTGAAATATAAGCATAATTATAATATAAGAATTTCTACTAAAAATGATGGCCTAGGCTGTCATTTTTTTGTAATTAATAGGTATACTGGTATATGAATACTGTAGAATATGGTATAATCAAGACGATTAGAAAAAGAGGTGAGCCCATGCACTATAATAAGAAACATTTTTTAGACTTAAAGTCACTCAGTGCCAGTGATATTCATTATTTGTTAAATTCAGCTCAAAAAATGAAATATGTGTTAGAAAATAGCAAAGGCTATGTCGCGCCACATCTGAAGGGTAAAACTGTTGCAACCCTGTTTCATGAAGAGAGTTCAAGAAGTCGTCTGTCCTATGAGTTAGCTGCGCAAAACCTTAGTGCAAAAGTAATTAACATCACAACAGCACGTGAATTTAACCAAAAAAAATCTCTAAAAGAAGTAGGCACCTATGTGGATAAAATGGGGGCGGATTTTATCGTTATTCGACATCCCATTTCAGGCGGACCCCATCATTTGGCCAAATATGTAAAAGCTTCTGTCATTAATGCTGGTGACGGACTGAACGAAAACCCTAGTGAAGCTTTAGTCGATTTATTAACCATTCTGGAACAAAAAAATAGTTTTACAGGTCTAAAAGTAGCCATAATAGGTGATATCATGTATAACCGAGTGGCAAAAAGCTCCATATGGGCCTTAATAAAACTTGGTGCAAAAGTATCCCTAGCCGGTCCAGCAACCCTTATTCCTAGAGATATTGAGAAGACAGGTGCAACCATTCATCATTCGGCCACTGAAGCCATAATTGATGCCGATGTCGTCCTTTGTCTAAAAGTACAGGAAGATCGACGTGGCGTTGCCTTAATACCATCTTTAAACGAGTACAAAAAACTCTATAAAATAAATGCAACACGTTTAAGTTATGCAAAAGAGGATGTAATTGTTATGCATCCTGGACCTATAAATCGTGGTATTGAGATTTCTTCCGGCATTATAGATAAAGAAGGTTCTGTTCTTGACAAACAGCAGGTGAGTGGTATAGCTGTTCGTATGGCCTTATTTCACTTGCACTGCAGATCAGGAGGGGGATTTTTGAATGTCTAATACTAATTTAATACTAATACGAAAAGGTACAATTATAACCCATGATAAAACCATCTACAATATGGATATATTAATTGAAAACGAAAAAATAATAGAGGTGGATACCAATATTACTGTGGAGCATTGTGATGTCATCGAAGCAGAAGGTTTATATGTCATCCCAGGCCTTATTGATATGCACTGTGAACTTTGTGAACCGGGCTATGATTATAGAGAAAGCTTTGAAACCGGTGGTGCAGCTGCAATAGCCGGTGGTTTTACCGCACTGACTTGTAACCCCATGACTAATCCGATTATTGATAATAAAACCGTTGTTGAATACGTTGTCAATAAGGGTCATAATATGTCTCCTGTAGCTATCTATCCTTATGGTGCTCTAACGAAAGGGAATCAAGGCGAGGATATGACGGAGATTGGCGGCATGCAATTAAGGGGTATTGTAGCCGTTTCAGATGGGGACATATCTATACAAGACAGTAAAACCTTAAAACGCGTCTTACAATATGCCTCCATGTTTGAACTCCCCATTATATTACATTGTGAAGACCATAGTTTATCTAAAGGCTATGGTGTGAACGATGGGTATATAGCTACTCAATTAGGACTTGAAGGTAGTATGGCAGCATCAGAAACTCTGATGGTAGCAAAATACATCGCAATCGCTGAGGAACTTAAGATTAGAATTCATCTTGCACACATATCGACAAAAGAATCCGTTGAACTGATTCGTGCTGCAAAAAGACGGGGCGTTCGTATGACATCTGAAACATCCCCTCAATATTTTTCATTAACTGAAGAAGCCATTAAGGGTTACAATACCTATGCTAAAGTCAATCCACCTCTTAGAGAAGAAGAAGATATAAAGGCCATAATCAAGGGATTACAAGATGGTACTATAGATGTCATTAGCTCAGACCATCAACCTCATAATATTGATAATAAAGCCATAGAATTTAGTCTTGCATCAAATGGCATTTCATCTCTTGAGACTGCATTAGCTGTATCTTTTACATATTTAGTAAAACCTGGCTATTTAAAAATGGAACAATTGGTTGAAAAAATGTCACATAGACCGTCACATTTATTAAGCCTTAACAAAAGTTTCTTTGGTGTCGGTCATCTTGCA
>PGZS01000131.1 GCA_002841435.1 Firmicutes bacterium HGW-Firmicutes-3
GTGGGAAAGTTGAGTTATTTTTGTTATTTTATTTTTTATTTATAGTTATAATAACATAACATTTTTCTTTTATCAATATATATTTATCGTTTATCAATAAATATATATTGATAAACGTATTGTTTTCAAGTTTTCAAGTTTACATTATGGCATTATGGCATTTGCTTATGGAATTTAATTTTTCAATTCAGCTTTCAATTCAGCTCATCCCTTTATGGAACTAGGATAGCCTCATCGTGATCGTTATGTTATAATAACGATTAAACCAATTACTGGTATTAAAAAATTTGAGGTGAAATTATGAGTGAAATAAAATTAACAGAATATAGCCATGGCGCTGGTTGTGGTTGTAAAATCTCCCCCGCCATCTTAGATACAATTCTTGAAACTTCAAGGCCTATCATTCCCTATCCAAAGCTTCTTGTGGGCAACAGCAGTAAGGACGATGCCGCTGCCTATGACCTTGGCAATGGTACTTCCGTGCTTAGTACAACGGATTTTTTTATGCCGATTACGGATGACCCTTTTACCTTTGGTAGAATATCCGCAACCAATGCTCTGAGTGATATTTATGCCATGGGTGGTAAACCCTTAATGGCTATTGCTATCTTAGGATGGCCTCTAGATAAATTGGCCCCTGAGATTGCAAGAGATGTTATTGACGGTGGCCGAAGCGCTTGTGAAGAAGCTGGTATTCCTTTGGCCGGTGGGCATTCCATCGACTCACCCGAGCCCATATTCGGTTTGGCTGTCACAGGTATTGTTAATAACCATCAATTAAAACAAAATAATAAAGCCAAAGCAGACTGTAATATCTTTTTGACGAAGCCCCTTGGAATCGGCATTCTAACCACCGCTCAAAAACGTAAAAAAATCGAAGACGGTCATATTGATGTTGCCATAGAAGCTATGTGTACCCTTAATAAAATCGGTGGTGAATTGGCCACTATTGATGGTGTTGTTGCTTTGACGGACGTAACAGGTTTTGGACTTCTAGGTCATTTGACAGAGATATGTGAGGGTAGCGGCATATCTGCTCATATCCAATTTGATCAAGTGCCCTTCTTGCCAAATACCCAAAAATACCTTTCTCTTGGTTGTATTTCCGGAGGTACGCGCAACAATTTTAAGAGCTATGGTCATAAAATTGCTCCTATGACAGAAGATCAACAGCATCTGTTATGTGATGCACAGACTTCTGGTGGCTTATTGGCCATAGTTGAAGATGAGAGCACCGCCGCATTTTTAGAAATAACCGCCAAAGCCGGCTTAGACCTTAAACCTATTGGGCGAACGTCATCTCTTGGCCAGCACTTTGTCACTGTGATATAGAGGGTATGTCTATGGAAACCAGCCATGATTTCTTAAGCATTGTTCTTAATGAACATCCATTGATAGATGTTCGAGCACCTATTGAGTTTCAAAAAGGTGCTTTTAAGCATGCTGTTAATCTACCTATTATGAACGATGAAGAACGACATGTTGTAGGTATTAAGTATAAGGAAGATGGGAATGCTGCCGCCACCGATCTAGGTTACAATCTTGTCAGTGGAGAAGTCAAAGTATCACGGACCAAATCTTGGATTCAGTTTATTGAAGAAAATCCAACAGCCATGCTGTATTGCTTTCGTGGAGGTTCCAGATCTAGAATCAGTCAAGAATGGATTCATGATGCCGGTAAAGATATCCTTCGCCTTGAAGGTGGTTATAAAGCCTTCAGGCAATACTTACTCACAGAGCTTATGCCTCAGGCACAAAAAGCCAAGCCTATTATATTAGGCGGATGTACCGGTTCCGGTAAAACTCTGATTCTAAAAGATCTTAAAAATAACATCGACTTAGAAGCCATAGCCCATCATCGTGGTTCATCCTTTGGTCATCATATTGACGAACAACCTACACAAATCGACTTTGAGAACAATCTGGCCTATGCCTTGGTTCAACACAAATCAAAAGGCTATAAGCATGTCATTTTGGAAGATGAAGGTAAAAATGTCGGTAGACGATTCCTTCCTACCGATTTGGTTGCCCATTACAAGACCGGTGACTACGTGATAGTTGAAGTACCCCTAGAAGAAAGGGTACAGATAACCTTACAAGAATATGTAATTGAATCTCAGGCCCATCATATTCAGCGTTTTGGTGAAGATAAAGGTCTAATGCTCTGGTACGACTATATTCTCGCCAGTATGCAACGTCTTGAGAAAAGATTTGGCGGTGATCGACTGAAGATTGTGGTAGAGCTATTCAAACAAGCCTATCGTGCTCAAATGAGCAGCGGTGCCTATTTGTGCCACGAACCTTGGATTACCATGTTTCTAAAGGATTATTATGATCCTATGTATAACTTCCAAATGTCAAAAGTACAACACCATATTGTTTTTAAAGGTAACAGGAATGACGTTCATAGCTATTTGGAAGCACTGGATTAAACCAAACAAACAAAGAGGCGCTTATAAGCGCCTCTTTGTTTGTTCAACATCGACATGAAGTCCCTGAAATATATACTTATATCGTTATGACCTTTTTTGCTTTCATCATGATATCAACGATTTCTTCCATATTGGAGATACGTCCTGTGGTCATAGATGCACGCATATCATATGCGTCAATACAAGTTCCACATGCAATGATTTCCACGCCTTTTTCATCTAAACCATGCATCACTTCCATATAGCCATTCTCTTTAGATAAAAGCTTCACACCGGAGTTATAAAGTATGATTAATTCAGGATTATCTTTTCTTGCCCATAGCTTTTTTAAAAATGCACCCATCAGTTTATGTCCTAGGCCATCATCACCCGAACCCATTTTATCGCTGTTAATTACAATTATATTCTTCATATTGTCTCCAAATTCATTTATTTTGGTCTCTTATATGGCCGCTACATCTACTTCACGCCAACTGACCACTTGATTTTTACCTTGCTCCTTTGCAATCTTCGTCGCCTTTTCAGCGTAATAGATGATCTGTTCCACATCACGTCCGTCAATAGGATAACTGGCTACACCAATAGAAACTGTGGTTTCAAAAAGAAAATCCTCTTGATGGCTTTCAATTCTGGCACGTATACGTTCTGCAAGGGTCTCACCAATCACATGGTCTGTATTTTCCAGAATCACTAGAAACTCGTCACCACTTAACCATCTAAAAACTTTGTCCTCATCTCTTATAGCGTCGTTGATAATCGTACCAAGCTTTCTAATCATCTGATTACCCGCTTGATAGCTTACATCATTGTAGTACCTTAGGTCGTCCCCATCAATAAACAAAACACAATACTGGTCCGTCTTTCTTCCTGTTCGTGTGACTCTATTGGCCAAATACTGATTCGCTGCTTTGGCATTGGGAAGGCCGGATATTTCATCAATCAAAGCATAATTATAGACTTCCTCATAATAATCTAAAGATTGTCTAAACCTGTTAATAACACCACCAAGGATATTTCTAACCATACCTTCACCGGAGTACTTAAGGCTACTATCCACTTTTTTATCTTCCTTAACCACAAACATATAATAATCCTCTAAGGAAGTAATCGGTTCTTCATATACATATAAAATTGAATGTAACGTGATATTACTATAACCAATTTCTCGCATTTCTTGGCGATAATAGTTTTTTGCCTCATCCAACACATCTTCGATGAATGCCTCGTTGCTGTCTTTTATAATAATGGTGAAGGCGTCACCTTCTGTCCGATATACGATTTCTCTTGGGAAAAACTGACACAAGACTCTAGCCGCTGTCCTGATAATCAGATCACCGGCCTCTCTGCCTAAATCATGATTAAGCTCATTTAAATTCGAAATATCAAAAATACAGATAATACCACAGGTCCCAAAAAGGGTGGTATAATCTTCTTCAATGAACTGAATGAAGTTTTTTAGTCGTGTTAGGGGGTCTACATGTAGATCCCTATGCAGAACAAATTCATTCATATCAATCTCCCATCATACAAAAGCTTTTAGATTCTATATCTGTATACCTATGATCTATTCAGCTTATTGATTCCATATAACATTCTACGCTTTATTTCAATTCCTGACAAGTCCCAAGTTATAAAATTCTACAATGATTACGTTTAAAAATATTTTCACGTTATCCTTAACATATTAAAATCCTAAGTAGAACATATAAAACCCAATGAGTAAGATGAGTATACCTGTTATGTACTTTAGTAAATTACTATATAAACCATACTTAGGATTGGAGGTGATACGACTCACCCATCCTATTGAAGTGCCTGCTATTATCACAAGAAAACTATGTCCTAAAGCATACAAAAGTAATAGACCTATACCCCACAATGGGTTACCGCTTCTTGCAACGATGCCTAACAAGACAACCAGAACCGGCGTTGCACAAGGTGATGAGAAAATGCCACCTAGGATTCCTGCAAGAAATGCACCAACATAACCTTTTTTCTTATTTTTGGTAATTAACGTTGTAGACGGTATTAACTGATATAAACCAAAAGTCTGTAAAGCCATTAAAACCATTAGTGTACCTAGAAATAAATACCATAAAGAAGAAGATGTTCCCATGAGTCGACCCAGTATAGATGCAAGGACACCTAACATTGTAAAAGTTATTGCCATACCAAAAGCAAATAGGAGCGATAATTTGAAAGATTTTTTTGGATCTTTATTTCCAACGCCACCCACATAGCCGATAATAAGTGGCACACTGGATAAGGCACATGGCGTCATAGATGTTAGGACACCTGCTAATAAGGCCATCAAAGGCGCAAGCCATGCATTGGCTATAATCGTATTTGATAAATCACTTAAAAGTACATCTATCAAGGTTTCACCCCCATGGCTTCAAATACTTTTACGATTTCCTCTTTGGACATACCACCTCGATGAGCCGTATAAACATGTTTATTATCATCTTGTGTTGCATAGAGATCCATATTCATAGCCTGTGCATCTTCTGGAACAAAAGGTTCTCCAGATGCATCAAAGAAAAATTGAGTCGGAATGACTTCTAATGGAAATCCAGAGCCTAATTCCTGATTTTTCCATACATCTACAAACTTAATAATGACTTTGCCTTGATAGGCTGCATTAAGCTCTTCCAAAATTGGTGCCATTTCTTTACAAGGTTGGCATGCATCGGCCCCAAAATCAATCATGATCGGCAAGCCATAAGATTTAAGCACTTCAAAATCCAGCGTTTCTGTCGCAAGAAGAAAATCCGGATTCTCAATGTCTACAACCTTGTCCTCCACTATGCTATTTGAGTTTTTGACCGCCCATATCCCGAAAATGGTAGCTACAATTAACAGTGGTACAACCACCTTCATTATTTTTAGTTTGTTCATTTGTATCCCCAATCTTTTCTAGTTAACCGTCTTTATTTTGTTTATTTCATCTTTCTTTTGCTTTTTCCGCCGTTTTATGACCACCTGATAGATTATATACTTCTTTAAAACCATGATTCATTAATATATTTTGCACTGCATTTCCTGTTGTCCCCTTATTACAATATGTAATAATGACGATTTCCTTATTAAGATCCTTTAGATGCATTCTAAAGTTTTCATGAGGTATATTAATGGCACCTGTCACATGTTTCTTATCAAATTGCTTGGGTACTCTTGCATCAATAATTTTATAAGGTTTCCCGGATGCTTTTAGGTTTTCAAGGTCACCTATCGTCATAAGCCGACGTTCCTTGTGGATAGCATTATCCAGTATCATACCTGTGTACATGACAGGATCTTTTGTGATTGAAAATGGTGGTGCATAGCCTAAGTCAAGATGAAAAAGATCTTCTGCTTTTGCTTTGAAGGTAATGGCTGTAACAAATACATCCAGTCGCTTATCAACACCATCTTCTCCTATGATTTGAACACCTAGAAGCCTTCCCGTTATTTTGTCTGCGATTGCTTTGATAACAAGTTCTTTGCCTCCCATATAAAAAGGCTTGCTAGGCTTTATGTTGTGACTAACCACGACCAAGTAGCCATGTTCATTTGCTTCTTTTTCAGATAATCCGGTCTGTGCTACAGCTAAATCAAAAATTTTAAAAATACCGGTTCCAAGTATGCCTCTAAACAGTAACTGGCCACCGGATATATTTTCACCTGCGATTCTACCTGTTTTATTAGCGGTTGATCCCAGGGGTCTATATACCGGTTTTCCAGTAACCACATGGTATTGTTCAATACAATCACCACAAGCGTATACATCTTTAATATTGGTTTCCATTCTCTGATCCACTTTTATAGCGCCTGATTCTCCAGTAGCTATACCCCCAGCTTTTGCCAAAGTCACTTCCGGCTTCACACCTGTGGCCACAATAACCATATCGCCATGAACCGTTTGTCCATCTTTTAGTTTGACCCCATCCTCAAGGATGGTTTCAACTGTAGCGCCAAGCATAACTTTAATGTCTTTTTCTATTAGATGTTCCTCGACGTAAGTTGCCATATCCGAGTCAAGTCCCGGTGTTACTTGATCTAACATTTCTATTAATGTAATATCTATGCCGATATTTTTTAGATTCTCACAAAGCTCTAGTCCTATAAAGCCGCTGCCGATAATAATCGCTGATTTTGGCTTATTGCTATCAATAAATCCCGTGATTTTAAGCATATCTTGGATATTTCTAAGTGCG
>PGZS01000132.1 GCA_002841435.1 Firmicutes bacterium HGW-Firmicutes-3
GACGATTTCTTCCATTCTAGCCTTGGTTGCATCGTGATAATAGTATAGATCCATTGAAAACATCACTGTGGTCAATTCAACATAGTTTTCATAAAATTCAATAAACCGTTTGATATAATACTGAATCACTTCATAACCTGATAATGGACTTTCCTTAATGGTATTGATAATTTTCTCATCATACTGTGCATAAGCTTCAACAATATGGTTAAGTATCTCCTGCTTGTTTTTGTATTGACGATATAAGGCAGGTTCTGTCACTTTTTCTAGCTTTGCAAGATTCTTTGTTGTCACACCACTAACACCTTCACTGTATAAGAGGTCTATGGCACTAATTAAAATCTTATCTTTTCTTTTTATCATATTTCACCTCGTTAGTGTTCACTAACCTAGTATATCATCTACCTAAATTCGAATCAATACTTAATAAGTATATTTCTAATATTTGGTATATTTGTACAAGAAAAGAAGCTACGCTTCGTTATGAGCTCTGCTCATATTTCTGAACGGTTCGAAAGGAAAGGACCTTGACGTTTTCTGCCACGCTTCAAGGTTGAAAACTAGGGTATGACTTTCCTTGAGAGCAAAAAAATAAGACCCCTAAGGGTCCTATCCATATTAGTATCTCTTTATATTACAATCCGATATTTTGTTCTAAGAAAATCCTGACAATCTCAGGATCAAACTGCGTCCCGGCATACTTTCTAAGCTCCGCCCTAGCTTCTTTATGGTTATAAGTCGCTTTATACAGACTCTGAGATATCATGGCTTCATAAGCATCCGCTACACTTATAATTCTTGCAATCAAAGGAATCTCTGTAGTCTTTAAACCTCTGGGATAACCTTGCCCATCCCATCTTTCATGATGAGATAGGATATCCTCTGCTAAAGATGAATAGGCATCCACTGATTTCAAAATCAAATAGCCACTTTCTGAATGCTTTTTAACTTCCTCATATTCCTGATCCGTTAATCTACCTGATTTATTCAATATTTCGTCTCTAATAGCAATCTTACCTATATCATGTAGTTGACCGGCTGTTACCAACTCACTTAAAGTCTGATCATCCAAATACATTGCCTTACCAATTTTATTACATAATTTTGCTACTTGATCCGAGTGCACTTTTTCTCTGGAGCTTTTTTCATTCAAAGTTTTTATAATTACCTGTATCGTTTTATTTCGCATGCTCTGACTCTCTGTAAGCTTTTCACGGTACATCTGATCTTCAGCTCTAATAAAAATATCCGATACAGACTGTTCCTCACTTGTTTTAGAAGCACATCCAATAGATACGGATATAACAACATTGTCCATTTTTTGAGCAACAGTGCCTTTTCGAATTCGATCTGCAATCTTTTTTGCTTCTGTTATATCTGTTTTTGGTAGAAGAACAATAAATTCATCCCCGCCAATCCTGGCAATAATGTCATCGAGACGACAATGTTCTTTAATAACCTTAGTTACATGCAGCAACAACTGATCGCCTGCAAAATGCCCAAAAGCATCATTGGTTAACTTAAGCCCGTTTACATCTAACATCATAACTGAAAGCGGTAGATTACGAGGCACGTCCAATCGCCTCTGTTCTTCTTCATAAAAACGACGGTTATAGAGACCTGTTAGTTGGTCATGATAACTAAGCTTTTCTATCCGTATTTGATTTAACTTCTGTTCAGTAATATCTCTTACAATAGACAGAACACCTTGATCCATAAACTTAATCATACGCATTTCATAATAATTTAACTTGCCCTCAATCTCGAGTTCATATTCAAATCTTTGAAGCTCTCCGGTTGCTATTGCTTGATCAATAGCGTGCGTACTCATAGCTATAATCGGCTCCGGCATGACTTCACTTATGGACTTGCTGATAAAATGTTCTCTTTTAACATACAACTGGTCGTCTTGGTTTACCAAGCAATCTAAGAAAACGCCATCATCATTTAATATAAAGATGATATCCGGTAGAACTTCAACTATCGCTCTGTTCTTCCTTTCACTTACTTCTAAGGCTTGTTTATTCAAAATAAGCTCTTCATTCTGACTTCTTAATTCTTCTTCAACAGCTGTCAATTGTTTTAGTGTAGCATATAGATCTTTATTGGCGCCTTTTAGAGCTTTTTGGTTTTTGGTCATTTCTTTAAAATAATCTTCGGTTTTCTCAAGTACCATGTTAGCTGTTATTCGAAGTTCAAAAAAAGGATCACCGAGTCTTATGGGTAGACGGTAAGTGATGTTCTTAACCGCTGATATTTTTTGTATGTCATCGTCTAAATCTTTAATGGGGTTAATCACATATTTTTTTTGCAATACAAAGATAATAAGTAGAATTAGGATGGTGGACAATGCTGCTATCAAGAAAATCGTCATCTTTTGAAGACGTTGATTCACAAAGTCACTCATGGGGGCAAAGCTTCCTATAACCCAGCCGGAGTCATCAAAGGTACGCCATCCCATATAGCCTTCTACACCATCTAGTGAAGTGAATATAATGCCATTCCTATTATTTAATAATTCTATAGAGAGGTCCATTGACAAATCACTTAAAGATAGGATTATGCCTGTCATAATCTCATATTCCGGATGCAACATAACACTATGATTGCTGTCTAATAAGAAGGTATACCCTCTATCGGATATTTTCTGTTTTTCAAGTGAATCTAAAGTACTTTGAAGCAAGCTATCGCCTGCTACCACACCTATTAAACGGTTCTGTTCATCATAAACCGGCTTTGCTAGAGTTACAATCCAGTTATCTTTTGATGCATTTAAATATGGACGGGTTATGATATGTTTGTTTTCATTTAAAGCCGCAATATACCATGGCCTTGTCCGAAGATCAAAAGAAGCCGGCGGTATAAAACCACTGCCATTCATCATCTCATTTTCCGGCGTGCCAAAATAGATGGATTGAAATGTCGGATTTATTCTCATCAAAGCTTGCATGAAATTCAGTATTTTTTCTTCATCACTCTCTAATAGGATAAAGCTTTCTACCGCTTCCAATGCTTTCTGATTCCTTTGTATATGTCCATCAATTTTACTGGCCATATAGTCTAATCTGCTATCAAGTGTATTTTCCACTTCTGTCTTAATGGACTCAATGAAATAATTGTATTGGATCCACATGATTAGACCGATGACAACGGCTATTATTATACCAATGCTATAGTATTTTTTAAAAAAGATTCTCATTTTGTTGCTCCTAAGTCGGCTCAGTCCATTCTATGCTATGCTCCAATGTAAAAACCCTTATTAATTGCAATCTCTTCATAGGATACATCCTTAATAATCATTCCATTCTATCACCATCCGGTGGTGTTATCAACATATTTATAGTTCCTTTAACCTATTATAACATGGGCTTTACAAATAAATAGTACGATATACCCATATGTTTCACCTGCATAGGAAGAATCTTGTTCCATCACTGGCATTTCCATGATGAATAGTGTAAAATGGCAAGTGTCTCATCCAATATTCCGAATTAATGGACTCACAATCATCCTATCAACATAGGAGGCTATATGAACGAAATCATCCTAATCCTTATACTTCAACTGTGTTATGTGCCTATGTTGGCACTAAGAACTATCAGTATGGTAAAAAAGCTTACTTTATTAACCGCTATATTCGGCTTTCTTGAAAGCCTGATCTATGTATTTGGTCTTGCTATCGTTATTTCCGGCGAACAAAGCATATTGCAGATGCTTGTTTATGCACTAGGTTTTGGACTTGGGCTTGTGGTAGGCATACATATTGAAAAAAAAATTGCTATAGGCTATACCTCTGTTGTGGTTAACATCAGCCAAAAAAATGATGATCTAATTGATTATTTAAGGCTTCAAGGTTTTGGTGTTACTGTTTTTCAAGGCGAAGGTAAAGACAGTGCCAGATACCGTATGGATATCCTAACAAAACGCAATCGTGAAATTGAGCTTATGGGAATCATTGACCATTTTGAGCCAACTGCTTTTGTCATTGTTTACGAACCGACACGCTTTCAAGGTGGTTACCTTACTATCATGATGAAAAAGCAAAGCAAAGTTTTCCCAAAAGGTTTTATAGGCAAAAAGCTCCCTCCCGTCCAACCTGAAGAACCCTCACCATCATGGATTAAGAAAACTGCTGAAGAAATTGCTTTTGAACTTAAAGAGCTTGCCAGTCATGATGCATCAAAATAAGGTACTCATTCGTTTTCTTAATAATTTGCAAAGCAAGGCTTTTATAATATCAAAGCCTTGCTTTTTTGTGTTTTTGTATATTCTTTTCTTTTTAGATTTTCGACAATTCACCTCTTATATTTTCTGTCATCAGATGTTTAATCGTTTCTTGATCATAGCCTTTACTCATTAAGTAGTAAAGCTTGGTAGCCGCTGCTTCCGGTGTCATATCATACCCACTGACAGCACCTGCTTCTACTAAAAAGGCGCTGGTTTCATATTCTCCAATGTGGGCAAATCCTTTTAAACATTGGGTACAAACAACGATAATAACCCCTCTGTCAGCTGCTTCTTTTAATACCACACCAAGTCTCGCATCTCGACTTGGAATATTTCCGGCACCAAGTGCTTCAATAATGATGCCTCTTAGCGGTGGCTTTAGAATATTTTCCATAACCTCAGAGGAAATACTAGGGAAAATCTTCATATCGGTGATTGGATAATTTCCATATTCAAAGGCTACCATTTTCTCTCCATTTTTTTTATTAACGAGAGATTCATTTACTTCAATACGAACACCTGCAATAGCAAGCGGAGGGAAGTTAGGCGATTCAAAGGCATCAAGGGCATCTGAACTGGTCTTGACCGCTCTACATCCTCTTAATAACTTTCCACCAAAATAGAGACAGACTTCCGGTACATCACATTCTGCTGCAATCTGTACCGCGGCTATAATGTTTTCTCTAGCATCGTTTCTAATCTCACATAATGGTATCTGAGAACCTGTCAATATAACCGGCTTACCTAGGTTTTCAAGCATGAAGGATAGTGCCGATGCCGTATAAGCCATGGTGTCCGTCCCATGTAAGATCACAAATCCATCATAATCATCGTAATTGGACTCAATGTCTTTCGCAATCTTAATCCATTCTTGCTGAGTCATGTTAGACGAATCCAATAATGGTTCATACTCTTTTATGGTATAATCCGGCATGATGTCAGCTTTAAGCTCTGATATATTATCAAGTTCTTTTTTCATATAACCTTTTTGTGGGGCATAACCCTTTTGGGTTCTGACCATACCAATCGTACCACCGGTATAGATGATATATACTTTTTTATTCATGTCATACTCCTTGAATCAATAACCTCTTTAGGCTTCAATCGTTTTTGTTTATAATTGTAAGCCTTTTTTCCGATTATTACAACATCTTATAATCAGTTATAGCTTCACAAACCCTTATCACTCAATAAAACGTAAGGATTCAATGGGACTTTGTTTAAGTATTGTAATCGTAGGGTATAAACTCACACCGCTTCCAATTAATCCCGATAGCAGTAAAGCACCTAGTATGAGATTGATATCAAAATATCTTGTACCTAAAAGGCCTAATACTATACCAAGTATCCCTCCAAACAAGCTTACCCATAAGGTCTCTGCAACAATCAATTTGATAATATGATTGTTCTTATAACCAATTGACCTTAGTATTGCCAGTTCTATTGTACGACTTCTGACCGAGCCTGCCATTGTAATGCCCATAAGTAGTATGGTTGTTAGAATAACAAGTACTGTAAAAAAGCTCCCAAATTTCAATACTCTTTGATACATTGTATCTTGACGTAGCATTTCCCGACTCATACTTTTTATGGACACATCATCAAGTGTATCTCCCAATCGATCGATGAGAAATGTCTCTTTACCACTATCTACTAAAACCGACATCTCGATTCGACTTATTTGATCGCTGAGTCCCAAAATTATCTGGGCGTCTTCTAAGGACATGATCACCTGTCGATCAACTTCACTTCCTGTTTCAAGGAGTATACCTCCAACAACAAAATCTGTTCCATTTAATGAAAGTGTTTCACCCAAAATCAAGCCATATTGGCTCACCAATTTCGCCCCAACAATTAGATTATTTTCATTCTGACTTACAATTAATGATTCTTCAAGCCCAAGCCATGGATACAAACTTTGTTCTAACAAAAAATCCGTTCCAACCACCTCTATGCTGGTTTGGTTTTCCATGGTGGCTAAGCCCAATAATTTGGGGTTGAGGACTTGAATGGTTTCCTCTTGTATATCTATGATCGATTGTACATGATTTGTTGTTAAAGTTTCGTTAAAAAAACGAAGCGATTGCAATAAAATTGCAATCGCTATTTAAAATTTTAAATTTCAAGTTATGTTAGAATAATTCCACTTCAATGTTTTGAATAAATGCAGTGTAGGTATATTCATTCTGCACTTTAGCTCCGGCCAATAGTATAATTATTGATACCGCTTCGCCACTCTTATTAAGTATAGTAGTTT
>PGZS01000133.1 GCA_002841435.1 Firmicutes bacterium HGW-Firmicutes-3
TCTCTTACTGTCCATCAGATAGTTTCCAAAGCTAAGGGTGTTGTTATTCTCAACTCGGATTAATTCTTGGATACCTGCCATTTACTTAACCTCCTAAAACTCTTGTGAGAATGGATTAATTCCAAGCTCCTTTATGAATAGTTATCATTATATAGCATTTCGTCATGAAATACCAGTGGTTTTTCAGTTATTCTTGAGTCTTCCTAGGCTTAAAAGTTAATTCTTCACCTTCAATATCAATATCGATAAAATCACCTTCAGTTATAGCACCATCTAAAATATGTTGCGCCAACTGATCTTCTATTTTTTGTTGTATAGCTCTTCTAAGAGGTCTTGCACCGTAAGCTTCATCAAAGCCTTCCTTTGCAATAAAGTCTATGGCACCTTCCGTTAAGAACAGCTTAATGCCTAGATTATTATCCATTCTAATTGCCAATTGATTGAACATGATCCCTACGATTTCGCGAATGTTTTCACGGGTAAGAGAATGGAAAACAATCGTTTCATCGATTCGGTTTAAAAATTCAGGTTTAAATATCTTTTTCACTTCATCCATAACATCTTTTTGCATGGATTTATAATTGCCTACTTCGTCATTCACCGAAGAAAAACCTAAGCGCTTAGGAGAAATAATGTTTCTTGCACCTGCATTTGATGTCATTATGACCACCGTATTTTTAAAGTCAATACGACGTCCCTGTGAGTCCGTGATATGACCATCATCTAATACTTGTAATAAAACATTAAATACATCCGGATGAGCCTTCTCAACTTCATCAAAAAGCAATACGGAATAAGGCTTTCTTCTTATTTTTTCACTTAATTGACCACCTTCATCATATCCAATATAACCTGGTGGTGAGCCAATCAATTTTGACACACTATGTTTTTCCATGTATTCTGACATATCAACACGTATTAACGCATTTTCATCTCCAAAAAGTGCTTCAGCCAATGCTTTGGTCAACTCCGTTTTACCCACACCTGTTGGTCCAAGAAAAAGAAAAGATCCAATCGGTCTTTTAGGGTCTTTTAGGCCCACTCGACCTCTTCGAATGGCTTTTGACAACGCAACAATAGCATCTTGTTGTCCCACCACACGTTCATGTAGAACATTCTCAAGATTCTTCAAACGCACACCTTCTTCTTCCGTGAGTTTTTGAATGGGTATACCTGTCCAATTGGCAATAATACTAGCCACTTCTTTTTCACCGACAACCTGCTCAGCCATATTACTTTTTGCTTCCCATTCCATTTTAGCTACAATTAACTTCTCACGAATATCATTTTGCTTTTTCTTAATTTCTCCGGCTTTTTCATAAGCTTCTTCTCTAATCGCCTTTTCTTTCTCATCTTCTAGCTCTGCAACTTGTTTTTCCATTTCATTGATATCCGGTGGAGCCGTAAACGTACTCAACCTAACCTTGCTGGATGCTTCATCTATGACATCAATAGCCTTATCCGGCAAAAAACGATCTGATATGTACCGGTTAGAAAGCTTAACAGCATCAACGAGGGCTATGTCCAGAATCTTAACTTGATGGTGTTCTTCATACATGGTTTTTAGGCCTCTTAATATTCCAATCGCCTCTTCCTCCGATGGCTCATCCACCTTCACAGGTTGAAAACGTCTTTCTAGAGCAGGATCCTTTTCTATATGTTTGCGATATTCATCTAGTGTTGTTGCACCAATGAGTTGAACTTCGCCTCTTGCAAGAGACGGTTTTAAAATATTCGAGGCATCGATAGCACCTTCTGCTGCACCCGCACCTACAATGGTGTGAATTTCATCTATAAATAACAATACATTCCCTACAGCTAGAATCTCTGCAATAGCTTTTTTTATACGATCTTCAAATTCACCACGGTACTTAGAACCTGCAACCATTGAAGATAAATCAAGCGCAACAACCCTTTTACCTTTTATCGTTTCAGGAACATTTCCTTCGATAATCTTTTGTGCCAAACCTTCGGCTATGGCCGTTTTTCCAACCCCCGGTTCACCAATGAGACAAGGGTTATTTTTAGTCCTACGGCTTAGTATCTGAATAATACGTTCGATTTCTTTATCACGACCAATGATTGGGTCAAACTTACCTTCTTTTGCCATTTGTGTCAAATCACGGCTGAACTGATCCAGGACCGGTGTGTTGGATTCTTTTTTCTCATTTGGGTTATTAGGCGCTAACTTTTGGTTACCAATATCTTCGCCCATAATTTTTAAGATTTCATGGTATATTTTTTGCTTAGAACCTCCTAAGACTTCTAGGATTCTAATAGCCATTGAATCTGTTTCTCTTAGTAAGGCTATTAATATGTGTTCTGTCCCAATCTCACCAGAATGCATCTTGCTCGCTTCAGCAACACTTAATTCTAATACCCGACGTACCCTTGGTGTCATGCCTTCACCTTCTGATATTTGAACTTGACTGGATACAATAACCTCCTTTATTTTATTATAAACATCTTCATAATTAATGTTCTGACTTATCAATGTCTTAGCCGCAACGCCTTCGCCTTCTTTTAATAAGCCAAGTAAAAGGTGTTCCGTACCTACGTAGTTATGACCCAGTTCAGCTGCAATCTCACTGGATAGATTAATTGCCATTTGTGCGCGTTCTGTAAATCTTCCCATAATTATCCTCCTATAAGCCGAGGCAAATGATCTCTTATGTAATCTGCCCTAGCACTGTCTCTTTCATTAAGGTCTAAATCTTTGTTGTATATGATCTGAAGATTAGCCGGTTGTATTTTTGCCATCAAGTTATAAATATTAATACTTTTATTATCTACGGTTTCAATGACGCCTAATTCTATGCCTACTTTTAAGTCAGATAAAAGTCGCATGGCTTCTTTTGATGTAATCATTCTGGCATGACTTAAAATACCATAAGAACGGTAAACAGCATCTTCAAAGAACTTTCTCTTATCTTTTAGTAACTTATGTCTAACAATAAGCTCTTGCTCAATAATCTGCTTGGTAACACTTGTTAAGTTATCGATGATCTCATATTCTGTCTGTCCTAAGGTTACTTGATTGGAAATCTGAAAAACACTTCCCTGTGCTTCTGTACCTTCACCATAAATACCTCTAACCGTTAAACCAAATTTACCAATAGCTTCCAGTATGAACTGAAGTTGGCCTGTTGTTTCAAGGGCCGGTACATGAATCATATAAGAGGCTCTAAGCCCTGTACCAAGATTGGTCGGACAAGCTGTCAAATACCCTAATTTATCATCAAAAGCATAATCTAGTGCCTCTTCAAATAAATCATCTATATGATTGGCTTCTTCCAAAGCCTTTTCCAAGTTCATGCCACCTGCCATAGACTGAATACGAATGTGATCCTCCTCGTTAATCATAATACTTATGGCCTCATCCTTAGATAAAATAAGTGACGCAGGCATCTTAACTTTGACAAACTGAGGACTGATAATATGCTTTTCCATCATAGCAATCTTATCTACTTGATTAATACGATTCATGGCTACATACTCAAAAAAGCTGGTTAAAGTTTCTTTTGTTGTCTCAATTGCTTTTCTTGTTTTATCAATAACATGATTGGCACCTTCATCATCCATTCGATTGGGAAAAGTATAGTCTACAAGGTTTCTTGCCAGTCGAACACGGCTGGATATCACCACACCATGATAGGTTTCCGATTCCAAATCATACCACTTCTTCATAATTCGGCCTCCTTTTTAAGGTCTTTAATCAGATCCCTTATAACGGCTGCCTGCTCATAGTCTTCTTTCATTAAAGCAATCTTTAGATTACTTTCATAAGTTTCCATTTTATTTTGTAACTGTATTTTTTGATTCAATTTACTTGGACGTTTACCTGTATGGTAGAGACTTCCTTGTAAGCGTTTTACAATAGGTTGTATATGTGTATCAAATACCTTATAACAATGGGCACATCCAACCTTGCTATTACTCTTAAAGTCACCAAAAGTCATACCACATTTAGAGCAAGTCAAATCAACACTTTTTATCTGTGGGCTTTTATTATTTTTCAATAGTCCACTTAAAAACTGTTGAAATGACAACCCATCGTTAAAAAGTATGCCTTCATTTTCTTTAGCGCATACTTCACATAGATGAACTTCTTTCGTCTCATTATTTAAGGTCTGATTTAAATAAACACTGGCTTCTCTTTGCTGACATTTTTCACATTTCATGATTGGTACCTCCTGCCGACTACATTTTCACCCTACACCTGATGCAATATATAGCATCAGGATGATTTCCTGCCTGACACGACGGGCAGAAGCGATATTCATAAACACCTTCGTCATTCATGATGGGGGTTAATGGTTCATCCCCATAATCTGCATCATCAAAATCTTCTATATCTAATTCCTGATCTAATGTTATATCCAGCAATTGAATGGCATTAATATTAGAACGTATCTTATCTGCTAGCTTCTTATAGTTACTTATTGATAAATGATCTTTTTCTAAATCATTATAAACTTGTTTTCCAAGTTGTCGGTACATTCTATTTATAAGGCTATTAAGTTCTTTTCTTTTTTCATCCATATTATAATATCTACCTTCCTTTCTTTTATACCATTATAGCATAAAAGGGTTAGAAATTGAAGAATCTAACCCTTTACCTTGTTAGGCATTAAAACCTAGCCTAAACCCATCTTTATTTAAATTCTTCCATAACTTCGTCAATAAGTTCTGTGGACATGAGTCCGGGATAATAAGCAATGATGCTACCATCTCGGTCAATAAAATACGTTGTCGGATAGCCAGGAATAGTGAATTGACTGGTGACGTCACCTTCTTCATCTAGTACCATCGGCATGGTATAGTCAAACTGCTCATACCAATCAATAACGCCTTCTCTATCTGTATTTTCATCTGTCGTAACATTTACAAGCAATATCTCTAAATCATCCCCGTATTTTTCATAGGCTTCTTGAAAATCCGGCATTTCTTCAAGACAATATTTACACCAGGTGGTCCAGAAGTTCAGGAATACAATCTTACCCCTATAATCTGACAAACTAATGGGTTCACCTGTAGAACTGGTTAATGTAAAGTCCGGGGCCATAATCACTTCTCGCGCCGGCTGGCTGGTCGTTGCCGCTTCTTGTGTTGTTGCATCATCCAATATTTTCTCTTGGTTTTCTTCGTCAACTGTGTTCACTTCCGGTTCTTTGCCACAGGCTGCTAATGTTAACAAACTTGTCATAAGTACCAATATAATCCATTTTTTCATGTAGAACCTCCTATATGTTCAGTAAACTCACTTGATTAGTAAGCATTAGTAATCCCATGGTCATCATAATCAGACCTGCTACAATTTTTATCCATTTAAAATACTTGTAGACCGCTTTAAACTTTTTGATAAAAAAGCCTACCATGAACGCCGATAATAGAAACATAACAGCAAATCCTAATGAATATACCAACATTAATCCACCTGCAAGGATATAGTTTTCTTTAAACGCTGCCATAAATAATATGGAAGCAATAATCGGACCATTACATGGTGTCCATCCGAAGCTGAAGGTTATACCCAGCAGGAATGATTTGATTACACTTGGTGCATAGGACTTATACCTAATTCTTTTTTCTTTTTCCATAAAACCAAGGCTCAATCCAAATATAAAATATAAACCAAACAGCAGAAGTAAAAGACCGCCTGTCATACGTAAAACATCGCTATACTTTATAAAAATACCATAAATGGCTTTTGCTCCAAAGCCAAGTAAAATATTAAGTGCCGTCAAACCTATAACAAAAGCAAGAGCATTAACCATTAACTTCCTATGAATCTTAGGGTCTTCCAAAGAAGTAAAGGCTTCACCTGCCAAATAGCCAAAATACACCGGTAACAGTGGCAATACACAGGGTGTAAAAAAGGTTAATACACCGCTGGTAAAGGCAACAAAAAATGATACATCTCCCAAGTCATCACACCTTTCCAAATTAATAATCCTCATTATAATATATAGATATAATAATGTAAAGTTAAATAAGTGTGAACATGTGCCTTACCTTTCGTTCCATTCCCTGTGTTCAAGTCTCATGTGTGTTATTTTACTGATCATCAATACTAGAATCATAGATATCGCTAATGTAACGCCAAGATTCTGATATGACTGATTAGCTAGTATGTTTTGAGCGCTTATTAACAGACCAGATGGCAGATACACATGCACATCCAAATAACTACCTATAAAATACAAGAATAACGAGAATCCTAAAGTCATGAATCCGGTGCCTATTGAGCTTTTTATTATGGTGCCAAACAGCATCACCAAATTCAATAAGATAATCATATACCCGCCATATAACAAACCTATAACAACAACAGACCATAGCCCAATATCAAAAGTAAACAATACACCTGCATATAAGTAGCAAATGACCATCCCTAAAGTCGATGCAAGGATCAAAAAAATACTAAAAACCACCAACTTTGAAGTCACTATAGA
>PGZS01000343.1 GCA_002841435.1 Firmicutes bacterium HGW-Firmicutes-3
AGACCGAAGAAGCGTCGTTAATACAAAATACAGTCAAAACCAGCTGTTTTTGGGCACAACTGGGATAAGTCTGACGGAAACCTGATTACTGGTCAGATGGCTGTCGGCGTAAAGGCTCCAGGAGCATGGCATAGGCTCTTATGAGGAACAGGAGAATCCTGAATGATAATGTTAAGTGAAAAATCCAAGCGACAAAATGACAAGGATGAAAGTAGCGATGAATCATTCAGGTGCGGAAGAATCCGTAGTAGTAATGAAAGTTCTGTAATGGAAATGGAGCGAAGGGATTCTGTTATCTATACTTCAGGAATAGAACAACCAGAAATGGGAGGATTTTATGCAGGAAGGAAAGTCGTTTCAAATTTCAAAACATCAAGTACTACAGGCTTACAAATGCGTCAAGGCAAATAAAGGGGCAGGTGGGATTGATGGAATCAATTTCGAAGAATATGAGAAAGATCTGAAAAATAATCTTTATAAACTGTGGAACAGGATGTCCTCTGGAAGCTATTTTCCAAAGCCGGTAAAAGGTGTAGAAATACCAAAGAAAAATGGGAAAATGAGATTATTGGGTATTCCAACGATTGAAGATCGCATTGCGCAAATGGTTGTACGATTAACATTTGAACCAATTGTAGAGCCTTTATTTTATGACAATTCATTTGGCTATCGACCGAACCGATCCGCAATCGATGCAGTTGGCATAACACGTGAACGATGCTGGAAAATGCCGTGGCTGATTGAGTTTGATATCGTTGGTCTTTTTGATAATATTGATCACACAATGATGATGAAAGCAGTATCGAGAGATTCCTTAAGGCACCAATAGTGATGAACGATGGAGAATTAAAAGAAAGGTCATCCGGTACACCGCAAGGTGGTGTTATTAGCCCGGTTCTTGCAAATCTGTTTATGCACTATGCATTTGACACATGGATTAGTCGAAAATATCCTCAAAATCCATGGGTGCGTTATGCTGATGATGGTATCATACACTGTCAAAGCGAACAGGAAGCATTCAATCTGCTGGAATTCCTAAAGAAAAGAATGTTAGAGTGCGGTTTGGAAATCCATCTGGATAAAACGAAAATAGTTTACTGCCGAAGTGATCGTTATAATAAACGATATGAAAATGAATCGTTTGATTTTCTGGGTTATACGTTTAGAAGAAGATCTGTCAAAAGCAAAAATGGAAATTTCTTTAACACCTTTTCTCCAGCGGTAAGTAAAAGTTCTGCGCAGAGCTTTAGAGATAAAATCCGAAAAATAAGAAAAGCATGCAAAACAAGTTCGCTGGAATCACTGGCTGAAAAGTTAAATCCGATTATTCGAGGATGGATGAATTATTTCACAAAATTCTGTTCCAGAGAAGCACGAAAAGAAATTGATTATGTAAATAAGACACTCGTACAATGGTTAAAGAGAAAATATAAGACAGTCAAGAAAAGCGAAAGAAGAGCTTGGCGAATGTTAGTACATTTAGCCAATTCAAAACCTAAACTCTTTTATCATTGGGAGAAGGGTATCAAACCAACGATTGGATAACAA
>PGZS01000134.1 GCA_002841435.1 Firmicutes bacterium HGW-Firmicutes-3
TCTTCATTTTTTACGTAAAGAAGCGGATATCCAAAAGTATTTCGTAAACTTAAAGTCTGCAATAAAATCTGGAGGCTATGTTTTACTGGCAGAGTTCTCGACTAAAGCACCCCGAAAATGTGCGGGACTTAAACTTCATCGCTACTCTATTGATGAAATGACAAGGCGCATGGGTTCTGAGTTTGAGCTTGTTAAATATGAAGATTATACATATATCAACCCATCCGGCGTTCCGATTCCTTATATTTATGCCTTGTACAAAAAGCATCATGAGTAACGAAATCACCTATCTTAGTTTTCGCGATCATTTGACCGGCACATATAACCGAAGGTTTTTTGAAATGGAGTTGGTACGTCTTGACACGAAGAGAAACCTACCGATTACAACGATGTTCATAAAAATAGTTAAAAGAAAGAATGGTTAATGGTGATGAATAAAAAATCTCGATTCAATCCTATTAAATTCATATTCATAATTCTATGGTTGATGAGTATGGGCTTCATTGCGAATAATTATTTCACAGGTCAAGATGAGGTGGTTATAGACGGTAGCAAGGTCATCTCCCATATGGCCAGTCAGAGCAAGTTATTCACAGCAGACAAAGAGGATTTTATCAATACAGAAGAAGAGTTACAGGCTGCTGTAGTGGAGATGATTGTCGCATGGGAGCGTGAACGGGAATTCATGATACCCGAGCTTGCTTATGAACTGGTAGAAAAAGGGATTCAAGAGGCCATAGCATCTATGAAGGATTACCCAGGGTATTATTCAGCGGTTAGCTCGACGGAGTCGGCTGCCAGTAATGTGTCACTGACGCTTAGAATCAATTATAAGATTACTAAGGCTGAGTTTGATGCCGGCGTAAAAAAGGCGGAAGCCATTGTAGATGAGATTATTTATGAGGGCATGACGTCTTTTGATAAGACCTTGGCCATTCATGATTATTTGGTAGATCATATTGCCTATACGGAGGACATTGAAGCCAGTGATGAGTATATCTATACCATGTATGGCGCTTTAATTCATGGGGATGCGGTTTGCCAGGGGTATGCAGAGGCTTTTCAATATCTATCCCACTTGGCCGGGCTTGAGACCATGATTATCCAAGGTACGGCTGGGGGTGAGGCCCATGCATGGAACCTAGTGAAGCTAGACGAAGAATGGTACCATGTGGATGTGACTTGGGATGATCCGGTTATGCCAGATGGCACACAGGTGAAGCGGTATGATTATCTAAATGTCACCAGTGAGCAGATTAGCAAGGATCATCAGTATCTTGTAGAGGATTATCCGGTTGCAACAGGTAAGCGGTATAACTACTATGTCTATATGGACCTCTATGCGGAGCAAGCATCCGACTTAATAGAACGCTTACAAAGATTCTTTGATGAAGAGGGCAATCAAATAGAAATCAAAACAGGGTATGACATTGACCATGCTTATGTAGAAGGGGTCTTAAGTCAATTACAGGCCGGATCTTACAGAAGTCTGCAGTACAGTGTGAACCCGATGCAAAACACCATAACGCTTTCTGAAGTGGTTTATTGATGATAGATTAGGTACTAGACTTAGAGAGACTAAAGTCCTATAGATGAATGGTATTTACCATTGAGGCAGAAGGGTTACAATGATAAAATAAACACGTATTATGTGTGCGTATTTTTATACTTTTCTTGTAAGGGTTAAAGTAGGAAGAAAGGGTGTTGAGAATGAGCAATAGAAGCGTGGTTTTGCTAATACTTTTAACTGGACTTTTACTTGTGATAACTGGTTGTGGAAGACAAAAAGCGGAAGATATGATTAAAGACACCATTGGCGGACTTATTGAAGCGGAAAATGAGGCAATAAGTAACGCAGCAATTGAACGTCGCATGTATGGTGAGGAGGATGATAGCGTTCAAGTGATGTCTTCTGAGTGGCCAAAAGAGATACCCGGTGAATATGTTGCTTTTGACTACGGTTCACATATTCAAACCGTACAACATCGTGATGATGGCAATTGGACAATATTGTATACAGCAACGATGGCTGAAATAGAAAATTATGAAAAGGATCTGGCGAAGGCGGGATGGGTAAATGATGATAATTATTACGATACGCCTTCGATGTTGTCCTATGACTTAGGTAAGCGTAATACTTCAGTTTCAATTGGTGATCCTGATCTTGACTTACATTTTGTGACCATATACTTAGATAATAACGATGATATGCAAGATAATAAAGCTTTACTTGAAGAAGAACTTGAGTTCACCACTGGTGATGCAAGTCATGTTGTTGGTGTTAAGATTCCCGATAGATATCCCCATGATTTCTGTCCGCTCTATGAACCGTCAGAGGTTAATATTGCGATGGAAAGTGAGGATGATGAGTTTATTGGGTATACAATTGGCTTGTTATCCATGGATGAACTTGAAAAGGTAAAGGGCTTCTATGTTGGACTCAATCCTCAGGAGACGAACGATATGGGTATGTTGGCAGTTTATATTTTTGAAGCTGAAAATGGTACGGATTACGCTTCAGTAACGGTGGTGGAAAACCAGGATGAAGGCGAAAAAGAATTTTTGACAGCTGTTACTATTTCAGTTAGTACGAGTAAATAAAGATTTGGCATAAGATATAAGGCGAAAACCGATGTGGTACATAGTGCACATCGGTTTTTTAAACGTATTAACCAAAGATAGACCCTCTTATTGTGGCACTATTACAATTGACAGATGGCTTGTTTACCTCTATAATTTCCTCATGAAAAGCTTTTCATAGAGTCAAGAAGGAGGCGTTATTGTGAGTAATAAAGAAGAAGGCAAGAGGACGGATGCAATCCAATGGGTGGCACCAAGACCGGAGGATTATGATAGGATAAAAAAAGGGGATATGCCTGGAGATGTGATTCAGATTCAGGAGGGGCATATTGCCAAGGCTAATGTTATATTCCCGAAGTTATTTCAGCTGGTTACAGCCATACTGGATGCACGCCCGAATGATAGGGCGGTGATCTCAGTTCATGGCGGTTCCGGCGTGGGTAAGTCGGAGGTTGGGGCATTGCTGGCTTATTACTTTAACGATCTTGGTATAGGCAGTTATATATTATCCGGAGATAATTATCCCCATAGAATACCGAAGCACAATGATCAGGAGCGCCTAAGAATCTTCAGAGAAAAAGGTCTTAAGGGATTTGTTGCACAAGGCGCCTATAACAAGGAACGGAGTGAGCAATTAAGAGAGCTTCAAGGGCTTAATCTGGATTTTGATCCGGATCAGATCAAAGCATACCCATGGTTGTTTATCTACCAACAAGAGGGACGCAAAGGTCTTGAAGATTATCTTGGTACGGCAGCTGAGATTGACTTTGAGGAGATTAGCAATATCATTGCTCGGTTCAAAGGCGGTAAAGATAATATTCTTCTTAAAAGAATGGGGCGAGAAGAAACAGAAATATGGTATGAGAAGGTTGATTTTACAGATGTTAAGGTGATGGTTATTGAGTGGACTCATGGCAACAATAGGGCTTTAACCGGTGTGGATATACCGATTCTACTTAACAGTACACCCAGTGAAACATTAGAACATCGTAGACTACGTAATCGTGATGGTGGAACGGACAGTCCTTTCACTACCTTGGTATTGGACATTGAGCAAAACCTACTGTTCTCTCAAGCTTCAGGCGCGAAGATTATTGTTCTTAAGGACGGCGAGATTGTGAATTACGAACAGTACTGCCAAATCATGTTACAAGAGGGTCTATAGTAGAGGAAGTGAAGGAGGCATATCATGGATCAAGGAAATCAAGGGGCAAAAGATAAATCACAAGTCAGTTTTGGACCAATGCTTAATGTCTATCCAGACAGCATTGGCGCTTCATTAAGTGGTCTTGTGGCGCTGCTGGAAAAAGAAGTTTTTAAGGATGTTTTTGAATCGATATATATATTACCCAGTGTGTTTAACACGGATCTGGATAGAGGTTTTTCAGTTATTGATTATGAGTTGAACGCTTTACTGGCATCAAATGAAGACTTAGAGGCTTTAAAACAATTAGGGTTGGACTTTAAGTTTGACTTTATTCTTAACCATGCATCGGTTTTATCCAAGCCTTTTCAAGATATTATTAAAAATGGGAATCAGTCTATATATAAAGACTTTTTCATTGATTGGAACCTTTTCTGGGAAGGCAAAGGTACAATGACAGAAGACGGCTATATTCAGCCCAATGAGGCTTTGATTAAGGATATGTTTTTTAGAAAGCCCGGCTTACCTATATTAAATGTTCGAATGCCTGATGGAAAAGAGGTGCCTTATTGGAATACCTTCTATCAAGAAATTAGGTACAACCCTGTAGATACTATTGATCTGATGTCAGCGTTGGACCTTCAATACGGACAGGCACAAATGATTACTGAACGGGTGAATCAGGGGCTCTTAGATGATAAAAAGCCATCAGAGATAGACCTTGGCCTTATGGCATCTTATCAGGCGCTTGTTGTTGATTATCTGGAGTCCCATCGTAAATACTTAGGGCAAATGGATCTGAATATAAAATCCCCTCTTGTATGGGATTTTTATAAGGATACTTTGAAAAAGTTGGCCGGTTACGGTGCCGGTATTGTGAGACTGGATGCTTTTGCTTACGCGCCGAAAACACCGGATGAGAAGAATTTCCTGAATGAACCGGGGACATGGGATCTACTTGAACGTGTCAAAGCTTTAGCAAACCGTTATGAGCTTAATCTATTGCCGGAGATACATTCCAAATACGAAGAAAAAATACATGAGAAAATTGCTGAAGAAGGCTTTATGACCTATGATTTTTTCCTGCCGGGATTGATAATTGATGCTTTTGAAAACCATTCGAGTACCCATCTTATTCAGTGGATTCGTGACCTTCAGGCTAAAAATATTAAGACGGTTAATATGCTGGGTTGCCATGACGGTATTCCGCTTCTGGACTTAAAAGGTTTGTTGTCAGAAGCGCAGATTCAGAATCTAATTGATGTTGTTGTAAGTCGTGGTGGCTATGTAAAAGACTTACACGGCAAGAAGAACATCTATTATCAGGTGAATGCTACTTATTATAGTGCCCTTGGTGAAGACAATCAAAAGATGCTTCTTGCCCGTGCGATTCAGATGTTCATGCCGGGTAAACCGCAAATCTGGTACTTGGACCTGTTTGCAGGTAAAAATGATTATGAGGCGGTCAAACGAGCAGGGGCAGCAGGTCACAAAGAAATCAATCGAACCAATCTGACGATTGAAGAAATTGAAGCACGACTGGAAGATGAGGTGGTTCGTGAACAGATTGAACTCATTAGATTCAGACAGACTTATCCGGCTTTTGGCGTAGAGGGAACACTTGAGATTATTGAGTCAGAGCCTCATAAGCTCATCATGAAATGGGAAAAAGATAATTATATTGCCTTACTAGAAGCAGACCTTATGACGTATACTTATAAAATAAGTACGTCAGACCTATCAAAAAAATAGATAAGATTTTGAAAGAGATTGGTTGATTCCAATCTTTTTTATTGAGTCTTAGTATGTGGATAAGATAAGTATAAAATACTATGTGGAAAAAGTTCTTTTTTAAGAATTTATTAGAATTTGAGTTAGCAGAAAGAACTTTACTTTTCAAAGTGGATAGCAAATATTCCTATTGGGTAATTAGGATAATATATGTTATAATAAATAGTCCATATTATATTCAGAAGATATGCATAATATGTAAATAAATCAATCAGATCTATAGGAATCTATAATCCTTATAAGAAAAACAACTAAAGTTCAGGAAAAAGACGAGTAGGTACATATTATGCCTTAACTAAGCATATTATATATAGACAATATTAACCCAACCAATGACTTTACAATACAAAAAGGAATATTAGGTGCAAGTGCAGGATCGAGTAGATACCTTCATATATAAAAGATAAAAGATAAAAATATATTTTAAAGGAGAGATTATATTAATGATTATTAAGCGTGGTTGTGCTGTTTTGAGAGCTATTGAGCAGAAAGATTTACCTTTATTGAAGGAACTCATCAATAATCCACATATTGAATATATGACGCAAGGCAGTAACTTTCCTGTATCTGACTTTGAACAGCAACGCTGGTTTGAAACTTTTAACAGGCAAAAGGATTTACGTCTTATAGCAGAGACAGTAGATGGTGATGCCTATGGCTATGTCGCTCTACTAAATATAGATTGGCGCAACGGTACGGCTTGCATTGGTGGAAAACTTAAAAACAACAAAAAAAGAATACGCGGTGATGTAAGAGATTCAACTATGGGTATGCTTGATTACGCATTTAATGAAATGAATCTTAATTGTGTTGAGGCTTATGTTCTAGAGCATAATGGATTTTCAATCTTAAATCTAAAGCGTTAAACACTGCAATCAACTTGTATTTTCCATGCTTAAATCAGAATTTCAAGCTTTAGAATTAGAAGCAGAGAAGCTTGATTATGACACATTGCATGAGGAAGATATGTAATCAAATAGATTAATATAATGGTTAAGGTGTCAAAACTATATAGTTGAACTTTTGCATATAATTGTATGTGAATTTAGTGAAACTTAGTTTTGACCCTTTAACCATATAATAGAGATAGAACATAAAAAGCCGATGCGACACATTGAAGCCATCGGCTTTTAGTCTACCTGAACATTAGCGCATGGAAGCTTGTTCCGAAAAAATTAAAAATTGCCTATTTTGTTTAAGATATGATAAAATGATGGTGTATAATGTGTAAGTGTTTTTACAATAAATGAAGGAACAATTCAAGGGGAGTTTTGATGATTAAGTTAATAAAAAAGGCAATAAAAAATCCAAAAACAGCAGGTCTTTATCTACTTGAGATGCCGTTATTTCATTTTCTACCTGATAAATTTTATATAAAATTACAATATTATTTGCGAACTGGCAAAATCTTAAAACTAAATTCGGCTCAATCATTTAATGAAAAATTGCAGTGGTTGAAGTTATATGACAGGAATCCCTTATATACAAAATTGGTAGATAAGTATGAAGTTAGAAAATATATTGCAGAAATAATTGGAGAGGAATACCTCATCCCTTTGTTAGGTGTGTGGGATCGTTTTGAAGACATAGATTTTGATAAATTGCCAAATCAATTTGTATTAAAATGCACCCATGATTCAGGTGGTATCGTAATCTGCAAGGATTTCAACCGTTTAGACCTTGAAGCTGCAAGAGAA